>JBFFGY010000059.1:0-9935 GCA_041557215.1 Alphaproteobacteria bacterium | reverse complement strand
GTGGCGGAAGGCGCGCGCCAGGGCCTGGCGCATGGCCTCGACATCGCTTTCAAGGCGGGCGCGGTGACCGGCATGCTGGTCGCTGGCCTGGCGTTGCTGGCGGTCGCGGTCTACTACGCGGTCCTGCAGGGTGCAGGCATGGAAGGCCGCGCCCTGATCGACCCTCTGGTCGACCTCGGCTTCGGCGCTTCGCTGATCTCGATCTTCGCGCGTCTTGGCGGTGGCATCTTCACCAAGGGCGCCGACGTGGGCGCCGACCTGGTGGGCAAGGTCGAAGCCGGCATTCCGGAGGACGACCCGCGCAATCCGGCGGTGATCGCCGACAATGTTGGCGACAATGTGGGCGACTGCGCCGGCATGGCCGCCGACCTGTTCGAGACCTATGTGGTGACCGTGGTCGCCACCATGGTACTGGCCTCGATCTTCTTCATGGGCACCGACAACATGTCGTCGCTGATGCTCTATCCGCTGGCGATCGGCGGGGTGAGCATCATCGCCTCTGTTATCTCCACCTTCTTCGTGCGGCTGGGCGCCAGCCAGTCGATCATGGGTGCGCTCTATAAGGGCTTCATCGGCTCCGCGGTTCTGGCGGCGGTCGGTATCTATGGCGTGACCTGGCAGGTGTTGGGCGGCCTGGGCGTGGAATACACGGCCGCGGGCGTCAGCTTCACCAGCCTCGACCTGTACTGGTGCGCGATCGCCGGCCTGGTGACAACCGGCCTGATCGTCTGGGTGACCGAATACTACACCAGCACCGAATACCGTCCGGTGCGCAGCATCGCCCAGGCCTCCGTGACCGGTCATGGCACCAACGTTATCCAGGGCCTTGCCATCTCGATGGAAGCCACTGCGATTCCCGCGCTGATCATCTGCGCGGCGATCGTCGTGACCTACATGCTGGCGGGCCTGTTCGGCATCGCCATCGCGGTGACCGCGATGCTGGCGCTGGCCGGCATGGTGGTGGCGCTCGACGCCTATGGCCCGGTCACCGACAATGCCGGCGGCATTGCCGAAATGGCCGATATGGAAGCCGATGTGCGGAAGACGACGGACGCGCTGGATGCGGTCGGTAACACCACCAAGGCGGTGACCAAGGGCTATGCCATCGGTTCTGCCGGCCTCGGCGCGCTGGTGCTGTTCGCGGCCTATACCCAGGACCTGAACTACTTCATCGCCAATTCGGGCGAGTTCGCCTTCTTCCAGGGCGTGTCGATCGACTTCTCGCTGTCCAACCCCTATGTGGTGGTCGGCCTGTTCATCGGCGGCCTGCTGCCCTACCTGTTCGGGGCGATGGGCATGACCGCGGTGGGCCGCGCGGCGGGTTCCGTGGTGATCGAGGTGCGCCGCCAGTTCAAGGAAATCCCGGGCATCATGGAAGGCACGGGCAAGCCCGACTACAGCCGGGCGGTCGACCTGCTGACCAAGGCGGCGATCAAGGAAATGATCGTTCCCTCGCTGCTGCCGGTGCTGGCGCCGATCGTGCTCTATGTCGTCGTCTGGGGCGTTGCCGGCAAGTCGGCGGCCTTCGCGGCGCTGGGCGCGATGCTGCTGGGCGTGATCGTGACCGGCCTGTTCGTGGCGATCTCGATGACCGCCGGCGGCGGCGCCTGGGACAACGCCAAGAAGTACATCGAGGACGGCCATCACGGCGGCAAGGGCTCGGACGCCCATCATGCCGCGGTGACCGGCGACACGGTGGGCGATCCCTACAAGGACACCGCCGGCCCGGCCGTCAACCCGATGATCAAGATCACCAACATCGTCGCCCTGCTGCTGCTGGTAACGCTGGCGCACTAAACGCAGAGACGACGAAACTACGACAAGCCCCGCCGGGTTCGCCCGGCGGGGTTTTTCTTTGGCAGGTGGACGCGGCGCGGGGCTTGACCTTCGATCAAGGGGAAAGCTCATGCTGGCAGCGCATGGATTTTTGAAGGACGTTGGCGTCGAGGAGTTGCAGAGGCGCGCAGACCGCCCCAACCGGAAAAAGGCGGGAGGCTGCCGTACGGTATTTTCCATGAATTGAATTGTTACCTGCGCAGACTTTGCTTGCGCTTCAGGTATTTAAGGAAAACGCGGCAAGGGCCGGAACCGCCTGCGCGGCGGCCAGCAGACGTAAGGAGACAAAGAGGTTATGGTTTTTCAGAATTCCAATTTCAGCAGACGCCGTATGTTGTTTTCCACGCTGGCGCTTGGCGCGGCCTATGGGCTGGGCCTTGGGAGTCGCGAGATATACGGCTATCTCAAACGCCTTCCCTATGAGCGCGCAGCGGCGGCGGTGATGCCTAAAGACGGGATCGCCACGGGGCTGGTACTGGACGACGCTATAGCCCGGCTGGTGGCCGGCGGCGCGATGATGCCGGAAAAGATGACGGCGGTTTATGAAAAGCGCGGCGGCTTGCCGGATTGGGTGACGAAACTCTTGAAGGGGGAGCCCGCTGGAGAGATCGAACTCAGTTCCGCGACCGTGCCTTACCTGCTCAATCTGCTCTGGCCCCTAGGGATCGCCAACAAGGCGGCCTTCAACCTTCGCCATCCAATTGCCGAGCGGTCGCTTCCGCGGCTGGCCAGCACCGGCGGCTGGATCCTTGGTGTCGAGAAGAACGGGGCCATGTACTACAACAAGGTAGAGGCGGTGCCGCTGAATGAAGAACAGGATGCCATGGTGGAGCGTATGGCCGGCGTCATCTATCGCCCCTGCTGCGACAACGCGGCTCTGTTCCCGGACTGCAATCACGGCGCGGCGATGCTGGGTTTCCTGCAGGTTGCGGCGGCGCAGGGGTTGCCGGAAGAGCGTATCTGGGAACTGGCCAAGATGCTGAACGGTTTCTGGTACCCGCAGCAATATACCGCCATGGCGCTGCTGTTCGATCTGCGCGACGGCCAGGATTGGGACGAGGTTTCGCCAAAGACGGTGCTGGGCCGGCAACATTCCTCGATTTCCGGCTGGCGATCCAATGTGGATGCGCAGTTTTCTGCGCTTGCCCAGCCCGGAGATGCGCCGTCCCGGGCGGTCAGGGGCGGTGGGGGCGGCTGTTCGGTCTGACCGGCGCGGTGGGTTCAGACGACAGGGGCAGGCTGCAGCCTGCCCCTTTTTTATGGGCCGCGGTATCGGCGTCAGAAGCCGTTGCAATAGCTCGTAGCGTTGGCCCAGCAGTCGCCATTTACCGTAACGCCTGCCCGGCTGTTGTTTTTGATCACGACCGACAATGTGTCTGCCGAGATATCGCCGTTAACGACCGACCGCACCGACCGGCCGCGCATGTCGAGTTCGGAAGAGATCGTCACCCGGATGTTGCCGTCGATGGTGAAGTCGCGCAGATCGACATAGCTGTGCCGCGAGGCGACCACCCCGAATGGGCCGGGCGCGGCGGTGATGGCGTCGCCGGCTTCGCCGCTTCGCGGTTGCGAGGCGAAGGCGCCATGCTGCGTCACCTCGACACCGGCGAAGCTGTGGCCGGCGATAACGTTCTCGCGCGAGCGTACGGTGCCGCCCCGGGTCACCGCGATGCCGTCTTCGCCATTGCCGGTTATCTCGTTGAATTCGATCATGGCGTAGGCGCCGTTGAAGACCAGTATTCCGATCGAGTCATTGCCGGTAATGACGCTGTTGCGGATGGTGGCGCTGCCGCCTTCCGACACATAGATGCCGTCGCCCGGGGCCGTGATGGTCAGATTCTCGATAACCGCCCGGTTGGCGCCCTCTATAGACACAGTGCCTTCGATCGTGGCGTCCGGGGTGATCCCGGCCAGCGTCACGTCATCCTTCGCGATCGTGACCAAGGCGTCCGGTTCGTTGCTGCAGACTCCCTTGATATTGATGGTCTTGCCGTTGCCGTTCAGGGCCGCAGCGATCGTTTCGCCCGCCGAACAATCGACCATGGTGGCATTCGCCGTTCCCGCGGCGAACAGTCCCAGAATCGTGAGTGGAATGGCTGCTTTGAAATTCGGTTTCATCACTAGTCTCCCCTTGTTGCGGCACATCCCAGAGCCGCTGTTGCAGCGGGAACCGTAACGGCAGGTAGTGGAAATCCAAATCCGACCGGGCTTCCGGTCTTTTGCCTTGGGGTGCGGTCAAGGCGATTGATTTGCCTCAAGGAAGAGGTCGTTCGCTGATGGTAAAATGTTTTTCTGCAGTGCGAGGAAGGGATGCGCGCCGATAGCGACGCCAACCCGTTTCAATAACGGGCCTGCTTTCAGGGAGCAGATCGGCGCGACTTAATTCTCGGTCTGACGGGGAATCGGAATGAAGAATTTTCTTGTCCTGATGACGGCGGTTGCCATTGCCCTTCTGCCTGCCCGCCTGTTGGCGCAGGATCGCGATTATCCCGGCCTTTACTCCGACCTCCGGCTCGGCGGATCGTTTCTTTCGGATGCCAACAACAGGGGTGAGCCGGGCATCGATGTCGATTCCGAATTCGATACCGGCTTTGCCGGCGAAATCGCGGTCGGCTGGGAACAGCCGTCGGGTTTCCGGTACGAGGTGTCCCTGGGATATGCGCAGTTCGGCATCGGCGACCTGACGATTATCGACGATGGCGGAATCGGCGGTGGGGGCCTCAACGGCACGCGTGTCGCCGGCGACGGCTATGTCGATGCCTTCACCTATATGGCCAGCGGTTATTACGCGTTCGGTGACGGCTTGTTCAGGCCCTATGTCGGGGCAGGCCTCGGCGGCGCCTATGTGTCGGCCGATATCTCGGCGCTTGGCACCGATGTCGCGGACGACGGCGACAATGTCTTCGCCTACCAGGGCACGCTCGGCGTCGAGTACCGGATTTCGAGCTATAGCTCGATCGGCGCCCGCTATACCTATTTCGCCACGCTGGATCCCACCTTCAAGGATGCGCTGGGCGCGGAATTCGACAGCGAGGTGCAATCCCACAACGCCATGGTAACGATCCGCTTCAGCGCGCAGTGACGGCGGCGGCACGGCGCTCAATCCGATCATAGGCTGATGCGCAGCCATCATTCGTAAATCGCGCAGACTCTCAAAAGAATGGCTTGGCGGGACGGTCGTTATCGCGGCTCGGCATTGTGATATGATCGTCGGGCGGACGACCACTGGAGGGCGCTATGACCACGAAAAAGGGCCGCTGCCTTTGCGGGAAGACGCGCTTCGAATATGACGGGCCGGAGAACTGGTGCGGGCATTGCCATTGCGAGAGTTGCCGGCGGAACTGTTCGGCGCCCTTCACCACCTTCGTCGGCGTGCCGCGTAGCGCCGTCCGCTTCACCGGGCGGAAACCGGCGGTCTATCATTCCTCGCCGGGGGTGAGGCGACATTTCTGCGGCCATTGCGGCTCGCCGATCGCCTACGATGCCGACGCCTATCCCGACGAAATCCATTTCTATGTGGTCAGCCTGGAAGACCCGGCATCGGTTGCGCCGCAGTTCCATGTCTATTATTCCGAAAAGATGCCCTGGATAGAGCTGGCGGACGACCTGCCGCGCTATCCGCATGGCGGGGCGCTATAGCAACACGGCCGTTTGCTGCGAGCGGGAGGTTTTCGAGATGAGGGTTGTCTTCCACGGCGACAATGCCGCCGCCTATCGCGAGGGGTTCGAGGAATCGCTCGGCCTGCCTTGTGATATCCGGGTGCTGTCCGACGATCTGTCCGGGCCGGGCGAGGCCGAGGCGTTTCAGGCTGCCGAGGTGATCGTCGGCGTTACCCTGAATGCGAAGCTACCGGCGCCAGGTGCGGTGCGGCTCTACCATGTCGGCGGCGCGGGATGGAACGGGATCGACATTTCCCGCCTGCCGAAGGGCGTTCCGGTCTGCAATTGCCATGGCCACGGCGCACCGATCGCGGAATATGCCTTCGCGGGTATCCTCAATTTCCGCATCCCCTTCCGCCAGGCCGATGCCGAGCTGCGGCGCGGCGACTGGCTGCGGCTGGCGGGGCGCGCCGGCGCGCCCCTGCATGAAGAGATTTACGGCTCAACGCTCGGGCTGCTCGGCTATGGCCATATCGGGCGGGCGGTTGCCGAGCGGGCGCGGGCCTTCGGGATGAAGGTGGAGGCGGTGAATCGGTCCGACGTTTCGGCCGACCCGCTGGTGGACCGCTACTGGCCGATGGATCGGGTGGCGGAATTCTGCGCCGGAGTCGATGCGCTGGTGGTGTCCCTGCCGCTGACCGAAGAAACAGCCGGCCTGCTGGACGCCGCCGCGATCGCCGCCCTGCCGCCCCATGCCGTGGTCGTCAATGTCGGCCGCGGCCCGGTGATCGAGGAGAAGGCGCTGTACGATGCCCTGGCGGAACGGCGGATCCGGGGCGCCGTGATCGATACCTGGTGGGTCTACCCCGCGGACGAAAGCGACAGGCCCCAGCCCTCGAACCTGCCCTTCCATGAACTCGACAATGTGGTGATGACCCCGCATATGTCGGCCTGGGTCCAGGGCCTGATCGACCGCCGCCGTCAACTGATTGCAGACAATGTCGCCCGCCTGATCCGCGGCGAGCGACTAGCCGACTTGGTGGCTGAGGGGACCGGTTGAGGCGGTATGCGAGACGCTGCCCTTCCTACTATCGCTGGGCCGAAACTCCCTTCCATAATTGCCCAAGAAACAGGGGTACCAAGCTCATACCCAGAACGACGCCCCAACCGGCGTCGTCGGGCGGGACCAGCCTGAGAACGTCGGCGGCCAGGGGGATGTGGAGGGCGCCAAGCAGAATTGCCGTGCAGAGCACCAACGCACCCCAGACCAGCGGGTTGGCCGTGATCTCGTTGACGAAGAATTGCGAGCGTGATGCCTGCATGTTGAAGACATGCCACAGCTGGGCGAAAGCCAGGGTCAGGAAGGAGATGGTCACGGCCTCCGCCTCCGGCAGCATCAGCCACCGGAGAGCCAGGATCAGTGCGCCCAGGGTGGCCAGCGCGATCAGCACGCCATAGCCGACGATCGAGGCCCAGTGCCGGCGGGTCAGGATTGCTTCGGCGGGGTCTCGGGGCGGGCGTGTCATAATCCCTGCCTCGCCCTCGCCGGTGCCCAGGGAAAAGGCCGGGAAAACGTCGGTCACGAGGTTCAGGAAAAGAATTTGGAGCGGCAGGATCGGCAGGGGCAGTCCGGCCAGGACCGCAAGCCCGACCGCCAGGATTTCGCTGAAATTGCAGGACAGCAGATAGACGACGAAACGGCGGATATTGTCGAAGATGACGCGGCCCTCGCGGACTGCCGCCACGATGGTCGGAAAGGCGTCGTCGGCGAGTATCATGTCGGCGGCTTCGCGGGCCACCTGGGTGCCGCGTTGCCCCATGGCGACGCCGATATCGGCCTTTTTGAGCGGCGGCGCGTCGTTGACCCCGTCGCCGGTCATGGCGACGATCTCGCCGCGCTGCTGATAGAGCGCGATGAGATCCAGCTTCTGGGCCGGACTCATGCGTGCGAAGACCGGCACCGCGGCCAGCCGTTCCCGGGTGGGCTCGTCAAGCTCGTCCGGGGGGCGCAAGCCGCTGCCCTCGACTACATCCTCGACCGGCAGACCGATCCGGCGGCCGATGGCGCGCGCCGTTGCGGCATGATCGCCGGTCAGCATAACGACGCGGATGCCCGCCGCGACGCAATCTGCGATGGCGGCGGGTACATCCGCGCGCGGCGGATCGAGCAGCCCGACCAGTCCCAGCAGGACGAGGTCGCTATAGGGATCGACGCGGTCGTTGTCGGCTTCCTTTACGGCGAGTGCGAGAACACGCTGGCCGTCCGCGGCCAGCCGCTCGCCTTCCTCCAGCCAGCCCCGACGGCCGGCATCGTCCAGCGGCGCATTTCCGTTGGCCGGTATTCGCACTGCCCCGGCATGGGCCAGTATTGCCTCCGGCGCGCCCTTGACCGCGTACAGGAATGTTCCGGCATCCTTCCTGTGTATCGTAGCCATTATCTTGATATCTGGGTCGAAGGCTTCCTCGCGGATTTCAGGCAGACCGTCGAGCAAGTCATCGCGGTCAAGCCTCGCCTCAAGCCCGGCGCGCAGCAGCGCGACCTCGGTCGGGTCGCCGACGGCGATGCGGCTGCCGCCGTCTTTACCATCCGACAGGGCTGCGTCATTGCACAACACGGCAATGGTCAATGCTTCGACGGCATCCGCATCCGGCGTTCGGCCGGATGCCGGCTCCCATACACCGGAAGGCAGTACGAGCCTGGCTAACGTCATGCGGTTTTCGGTCAGGGTACCGGTCTTGTCGGCGACGATCACAGTGGTCGCCCCCAGCGTTTCCAACGCGCCCAGCCGTTCGACCAGCGCATTCTTGCGGGCCATGCGCCACATGCCGCGGGCCAGTGCCAGGGTCGCCACGATCGGCAGGCCTTCGGGAATCGCCGCCACGGCCAGTGCAATACCGGCCTCCAGCATCAGGAGGGGATCCGCCCCCCACAGCGCGCCCGCAATGCCGATCGCCGCGACGACGACCAGGGTCAGCCAGATCAACTGTCCGCCTAATTTCGCCAGGCGGCGCTCCAACGGCGATTGTTCTGGTTCGGCCTCGGCGGCTAGGCGCGCGATGCGTCCCAGCTCGGTGTGCATGCCAGTGGCCACTACCACGCCCGTGCCGCTGCCGCGGGTAACGGCCGTTCCCTTGAACAGCATCGAGGGACGTTCCGCCAGTACGGCGTCGGCCGGAACAGGCGGCAAGCCCTTGCCGACCGGCGTGGACTCGCCGGTCAGCAGTGATTCGTCGGCCTGCAGGTTGGCGGCCTCGACGATGCGCAGGTCGGCAGTGACGATATCGCCGCCCTCGACGATGACGATATCACCGGGCACCAGGCTCTCTGCCGGGACGGCGCGGACCTCGCTACCACGGCGGACCTTGGTGGCGACGCGGGCAACGGCGCGCAGAGCCTCGACCGAGCGGACCGCCTTTACCTCGGTGAAAAAGCCGATGGCGGTGTTGATGGCCAGCACGACCAGGATGGCGCCACCTTCCTTCAGATCGCCGATCAGCAGCGAGATGGCGCCGGCCGCCGCCAGCAACCAGACCACCAGGCTTTCGACCTGGTTAAGCAGGATCCGCCACAGGCTGACCGGCCGGCGGTGGCGGAGGATGTTGGGGCCGTATCGGCGTCGCCGCCGTGCGGCCTCTGCGATGCTCAGGCCCGATGCCGGGTCGCTGCCCAGCGCTGACAGAACCGCGGACTGGTCGCGCGCGTGCGGAGCCGTATCGGGTGGCGGCGCATTGCCACGCTGCGGCATGCCTGGCACCTCCTTCGGCTGTTCCAAATCGCCAGCTTCGTATACTTATAGCACGCTATCGCTCAGATGGGATGCGCCGGCGCCGCTGGCGGCGGGATGAAATTGCGCCGCCTGGCACACTTGCGCCGGGCGGCCGGCGGTCTCTATATGATGGCCAACGCAACTTATCGGTCGATGCGCCATGGAATATCTTCTTGCCCTGTTAACCGATCCGGCCGCATGGGTCGCGCTGGCCGCGCTGGTGGCCATGGAGGTCGTGCTCGGTGTTGACAACCTTATCTTCATTGCCATTTTGACCAATCGCCTGCCCAAGCATCAACGCTCACGCGCCAGGCGCATCGGTATCGGCGCTGCGCTGGTGCTGCGGCTCGGCCTGCTGGGCACCGTTGCGATCATCGTCCAGTTGACCGAACCGATTTTCGACCTGTTCGGTCACGGCTTTTCCTGGCGCGACCTGATCCTGATCGGCGGCGGGCTGTTCCTGGTATGGAAGGCGACAAAGGAAATCCATCACAGGGTGGACCCAGACCCGGGCCCCGATATGATGAGTCCGAAGTCGGCCACCGCCACCGTCGCTGCGGTAGTCGGCCAGATCCTGATACTGGACCTCGTCTTCTCGGTCGACAGCATCGTCACCGCGGTCGGAATGACCGACCATATCCCGATCATGGTCCTCGCGGTCCTCGCTGCCGTGACCACGATGATGCTGGCCGCCGACCCGCTGTCCGATTTCATCAATGCCAACCCCACGAT
>JBFFGY010000058.1:0-9942 GCA_041557215.1 Alphaproteobacteria bacterium | reverse complement strand
TAATCAGCCAGAGCGCTGCTACGACCAGGACACTGGCCCCAAAGATAACTTCCCAGTTGAGCATGAACCGGGCAACAGCGGCGAAAGAAGCAATTCCTAATGCATCGCCAAGCACCATCACCAAGCCTGGCGCAGCGAGCACAATGGCGGCGGTCAACGCTATTAAAATAAACTCGGTGAAAAGCAGCACTGCCTACCGCTGGACCAAACGTTCTTTTTCTTCGTCATTGAGGCTTTTTTCTGCCAGAATTCCAATGGCTTCCTTTGCGATCTCCGTCGTCGTCCTTACCCTGGCAACGATGCGCGACAATTGAAAAGCGACAGCAAAAGCGACTGTGGCTGCTATGCATACGCCCCAGATGCCAACCTCCCAATTCATTAAGAACGCTCGTCACCGTTCTCGCTGGGAGCGTGTTCAGCCGCTGGCTTCCTGTTCTTCTTCATAAGCCGTTTCAGCGGATACCAGACGAACCCGATGATTGCCAGAAGTACCGCGCCAACAAGCACAAGCAACGAACCGATGGCTGATATCCCGGCCCCGGGGCCAATATAGGCATGGGCCGGGCCGGATACGGCCAAGATGCTCACCGATATCAACATCGCAATATACATCGTCATGTTGTGCATTGTTCTACACCCCTTGATAAGCATCCTAATGCTTGTGGTACGACATCCCGTAGATTGAGAACCGCCCCGCATGTTGGCCATGTTCCTCCGACAGTTCTTCCAGCGACGAGATGTCGTGGAGATTGTCATATACAGCGAGCAGACGCCCGGACGAGATTTCAAACTCGAACGCGCGGCCGGCATTAGTGAAGCTTGCCAAGGCGCGGTTGCGATCGGGCGATATGTCGAGGTAGCCAGCCGTATCTGAAAATACATTTGCATATTCACTGGGGGTGCCGGCATTCGGAAATATCCGCCGCTCGACACCGGTGGCAATATCCAGCTCAACAACACGTGACGCCGGCCCCAGCGCATCGCCGCCACGATTGTCGAATATCAGAAATTTCGAACCCGACAGATGATTTACTGAATGCTGCTGAACGAAGCCACCGGCAACCACCCTCCGGATTGCTTTGTTTACGGGGTCGTATATTGCGAAGCGCGACAGGTTTCTGAGTGAAAGCACGAGATCTCCTTGGACCAACCCTTCCCCGGCGTCATCTCGAATTATGTCTATATAATTAAGATGAAGCGGATCGCAGGGATCCGTGGTCTCGGGTAGCAGGCCTCTCCAATTCGATTGGAGCAAGATCGGCACCAGGTCGATTTCATCGATAACCGAGCCTGCTCCATCAATGATCTGAATCGTATCAAGCTGCGGTCGATCGGTGCGGCAATCCAGCCTATGTTCCCGAAGTGACGGACCGGCGCCCAGTGTAATTCTCAGATCGCCATCACCCACTTTCAGACTAGGAACGAGGGCGAAGCCGTTCGCTGTCAGCGTGGACCAATGATGACCATAGTCGAACCGTGTCCACTGCGGCCGGCGATCCGCCTTTATCCGGGAAACGCCCATGGCAAACGGGAAAATCCCGTTCCCTTCCGCCTGGAAATTCACCTATACATCTCCGTTCGCGTACCTCTGAACACTGACCGGGTAGACATTCTTGCTAGGCTCGAAACTCAGAAATTCGTGAGGGTAGGCATCACCAGTGATATCCGCCTCATAGATTTCGTCCGGCCGGTAAGGCCAAGCCTCGACGACATTTCCACTGTCGCCGAAAGCAACAGCGATGCAGCCGTAATCAGGGCAATACTCAAGAAACTGGTTCAGACTGCCATTCGCGATGATTGGTAGGCGCGGCACAGAATCTTCGACGACCGTCCATCGGACCTCGGCTGCGCGCACGGTTGGAACTGCGGTTGTTTCGAGATGTTTGCCAAGATCGACTTGATTGGAGGCAGTGATAGTGTTCTTCAGTGCTTTCGCCGTGCGTAACGCGTCCCTGATCTGGGGGTAGGGAAAAGTCTCCTTGCGGACAGAATAAACTCCAGCAAGGAAGCCCGCGATAAATACCGCCATCAATAATGCAGCGAAAGGCGCAACCGGCCCTTGAATTTTTATCTTACCCAACCCGACTCTCTACCTGTGTTAGCAGAATAACGGCCCCGAATTATCCTGTTCTGCAGATCAATATATTCCAACCTAAAAAGTTGAAGCTATTTCTCTTGCTGAGTCAAATGGCAGAATTTTTTGTTTAGCCCCGACAATAAATTGATTGGAGCAAAGGGAAAAATTCGATGTATGGAAGCCCTCCCGGACCAGGACATTCCGCAGCAAGCGCGAAATCATCCTTATATACGGCATTCGAAACAGACAAGATCGAGGTGCGTCACGCCGCTGCAACGCTATCTGACTGCGGGAATTCCGGTTTGCCGCGCCAGCCCTTTACCTTGTCTGTCGAAGGGCCCCCATCGCAAGGACAAAACTTCCCGATATGCAGAGGTCTCCGTTTTTCAGGTAGCCCCGAACCGCCCGCCCGGCCTAGCATGGTCGCGGGAGGACGGATCATGCGCTCGTCGAAAATCATCCACACCGTCAGCTGCCATGCCGAGGGCGAGGTCGGCGATGTGATCGTCGGCGGGGTGGTGCCACCGCCGGGGGATACGCTGTGGGCGCAGTCGCGCTTCATCGCGCAGGATGGCGAACTTCGCGCCTTCATGCTGAACGAGCCGCGTGGCGGGGTCTTCCGCCATGTGAACCTGCTGGTGCCGCCGAAAAATCCCGAGGCTCGGATGGGCTGGATCATCATGGAGCCGGAGGACACGCCGCCGATGTCCGGCTCCAACAGCCTTTGCGTCGCCACCATGCTGCTGGAGACCGGCATCCTGCCGATGCAGGAGCCGGAAACCACCCTGGTGCTGGAGGCGCCGGGCGGGCTGGTCACCGCCGTGGCGAGTTGCCGCGACGGCAAGGTGGAAAGGGTGCGCATCCATAACGTCCCCTCCTTTGCCGACCGGCTGGGCGCGGCGCTGGAGGTCGAGGGGCTCGGCACGCTGACGATCGATACCGCCTATGGCGGCGACAGTTTCGTGATCGCCGATGCCGGTGCCCTGGGATTCGCACTGACGCCCGACGAGGCCCGCGACATCGCCGAGACCGGCATTCGCATCACCAACGCAGCCAACGAGCAGCTAGGCTTCACCCATCCGGACAATCCCGACTGGGCGCATATTTCCTTTTGCCAGATAGCCGGGCCGGTGACGGTCGAGGACGGCTTGAAGACCGGCCGCAACGCGGTGGCTATCCAGCCCGGCAAGATCGACCGCTCTCCCTGCGGCACCGGCTGTTCGGCCCGCATGGCGGTGCTGCATGCCAGGGGTGAGCTTAGCGTCGGTGAGGCCTTTGTCGGGCGCTCGCTGATCGATTCGCGCTTCGACTGCCGCATCGAGGGGGAAACGACCGTCGGCCGCCAGCCGGCCATCCTGCCGTCGCTTTCGGGACGCGCCTGGATCACCGGTACCCACCAGCACATGCTGGACCCGGACGACCCCTGGCCCGACGGCTATCGATTGAGCGATACCTGGCCGATGCGGCGGGGGTGAAAGTCAACCGATCGCGGCGCAGATTTCCTCGGCGCGGGCATCCATCCGGGCGGCGCGGTCGTCCTCTCCGGCATTGCGCAAGACCTTGGCGAAATTCAGTAGCGAGGGCACCAGTTCGGGATGGTCGGCGCCAAGCCGCGATTCGCGGATTTCCAGCGCCCGGTCGATCAGGCGCACGGCGTCGCGGTCCTTGCCTTGCGCCTGCAGCACCGAGGCCATGCGGCCCAGCGTGGTTGCGACATAGGGATGGCCCACGGCAAGAGTCTTTTCCTGGATCACCAGGGCCTGCTTGTAGGCGTCCATGGCCTCGTCATAGCGACCCTTGTCGTCATACAGGCCGGCCAGGTTGATCAGCAGGTCGGCATATTCGGGCTGCGCGCTGCCCTGCCCTTCGTCCAGCAGGTCCAGGGCGCGGCGGTAGAGGTTTTCCGCCTGCTCGTAGCTGCTGCCGTCATGATAGACCAGCGCCAGATTGTTGATCGTCGCGGCAAGGTCGGCCTTGTCGATCCCCGGCGTTTTCTCCTGGATGGCGATGGCGCGCTCGAACATCGGGATGGCTTCGTTACGGCGCTCGGTGGCGCGATAAAGCTCGGCGATGCCGTTGATGACGCTGGCGGCCTCGGCGCTATCGGCGCCGAACGCGCCTTTCATGATTTCCAGTGCGCGCTCATACAGCGGCAGGGCCGCGTCGTACTCGCCATATGCATCGTAGAGCGCGGCCAGGCTGTTCATCGCCAGGCCGGTCTGCGGGCTATCGGGATCGGCCTCTTCCGCGGTCTTCACCGCGGCGGTCAGCTGCCTTTCCGCCTCGATATAGTTGCCGGCGTTGAGCGCCGCCTGGGCGGCATTCATGTATGTTTCCCAGTCTGTCATCTTCGCGCGCGAACCATCATTATGAACTGTTGCACGCATCATATGCGGCAATGGTGACGAGAAGGTAAACGGCGCTTCCCCGCGGCATGATTTTGCGTCTGGCGGGGCCATTGCAGGATGCGTTAGCATGCGTTGGTCATTGGATATGGGGGCTTGTTCGATGAGGCTGCAGACGACGACTATCGGGGCCTTCCCGAAACCGGCCTATGTGCCGATCACCGACTGGTTCCAGGGGCCGGAGGGGCCGGATACGGTCAGCCCGACGGAGGGCTACGCGGCGCAGATGGGAAGGGTGACGGCCGACGAAGCCGAGGCATTGTACCTGCGCGCGGCGGAGGAAGTCATCGCCGACCAGGTCGCTGCCGGCATCGACATCCCCACCGACGGCGAGGTCCGGCGCGAGAACTACATCCATTATCATTGCCGACACCTGGACGGCATCGATTTCCATACCCTGACCGAGAAGGAACTGCGCGGCGGCGCCTATTCGGCCTCCCTGCCCACCATTACCGGGCCGATCGGCGCGCGCGAGCATTTCCTGCCGCATGACTGGAAGGTCGCGCAGGCCTTCACCGACCGGCCGCTGAAGGTGACCATGCCGGGTCCGATGACCATCGCCGACACGGTGGCCAACAGCCATTACAGCGACGACGAGAAACTGGGCGCCGACCTGGCCGCGGCGATCAATGCGGAGCTTCTGGCCCTGGCCGAGGCCGGCTGTACCCATATCCAGATCGACGAGCCGGTCTTCGCCCGCAAGCCCGAGCAGGCGCTGGCCTGCGGATTCGAGAATCTCGAGCGCTGTTTCCACGGCGCGCCGTCATCCGTGATCCGAACGGTCCATATGTGCTGCGGCTATCCCGACAAGCTGGACAACCCGAACTATCCCAAGGCCAACCAGCACGCCTATCTGCAAATAGCAGACGCCATCGAGAACTCTTCGGTACAGGTGATCTCACTGGAAGACGCGCATCGCCATAACGACCTGTCGCTGCTGGAGCATTTCAAGACCACGTCCGTGATCTTCGGCGCGGTCGCCGTGGCCAAAAGTCGGGTGGAGACAGTCGACGAAATCCGCGGCCGCCTGCGCCAGGCGCTGGACCATATCGACGCCGACCGGCTGTTGGCGGCGCCCGATTGCGGCCTCGGCCTGCTGGGCCGCGACCTCGCCATGGCCAAGCTGAAGAACCTTTGCACGGCAGCGCATGACCTCTGACGGCGCGACACTTCTTACCGTCCATGGCCTGAAGCGGGCCGGCATCGAGATCCCTGATTTCGAGCTGGCGGCGGGCGAGGCGATGGCCGTGCTTGGGCCGTCGGGTTCGGGCAAGAGCCTGTTCCTGCGCGCGCTGGCCGACCTGGACCCGAACGAGGGCGATTTGCGGCTGGGCGGCGAGGCCCGCGAGTCCATGTCGGGGCCACAGTGGCGGCGGCAGGTCACTTATGTTCCGGCGGAATCCGGCTGGTGGGCCGAGCGCGTGGGCGAACATTTCGAATCCTGGGACATTGCCGCCGCCTGGGCGGAGAGGCTGGACATCCCCGCCGAGGCCGGCGACTGGCCAATTTCGCGCCTGTCCACCGGCGAGCGGCAGCGGCTGGCGCTGGTGCGGGCGATGGCGCAGGGCGCGCGGGTGCTGCTGCTGGACGAGCCGACGTCCGGCCTCGACCAGCGTATGACCCGGGCGGTGGAGACAAGGCTGCACGAGTTCGTCGCCAATGGCGGCGGCCTGATTTTCGTGACCCACGACCCGGACCAGGCAAGCCGGTTGGCCAAACGGTGTTTACGTTTCGCCAAGGGCGGCAAGGCGGAGGAAGAGCCATGCCGCTGATCGCGCTCGATTACTGGGATATCGCCGTGGCGGCCCTGCTGCTGCTGGTGAATGCCGGGCTGTCGATCTGGATGCAGCTGGGCCTGGCGCGCGACACGCTGATCGCAGCGGCGCGCATGGTGGTGCAGCTCGGCATCATGGGGCTGCTGATGAAGGCGCTGTTCAGCGCGGTCTCGCCCTGGCTTACCGCGCTCTTCGCGCTGGCCATGGTGCTGTTCGCCGGTCGCGAGGCGATGGCGCGCCAGGAGCGGCGGCTGGCCGGCTGGTGGGGCTACGGCGTCGGCACCACGGCGATGCTGGCGGCGGCGGCCATCGTCACGGTCTTCGCACTCACCACCCAGGTCCAGCCCGACCCCTGGTACAATCCGCGTTACGCCATTCCGATGCTGGGCATGATCCTGGGCAACACCATGACCGGGGTGGCGCTGGGGCTGCATACCCTGACATCCACCGCCATGCGCGATAAGGCGGCGATCGAGGCCCGCCTCGCGCTGGGCCATCCGCGGACCGAGGCCTTGCGCCATGTGGCGGCCGGCGCACTGCGCACCGCCCTGATGCCGATCGTCAATTCCATGGCGGCGACCGGGCTGGTCGCCCTGCCCGGCATGATGACCGGCCAGATACTGTCCGGCGTCGACCCGGTGGAGGCGGTGAAATACCAGATCCTGATCATGTTCCTGATCGCCGGCGGCACCGGCTTCGGCGCGCTGACAGCCGTACTGGCCGGCGCGGCGCGGATTACGGACGGACGGCATAGGCTGAGGCTGGACCGGCTTGCGGCGAAGAAGGGATAATGATGTATAAATCCGCGCGGCAGGAGGCGTCGGCACGACGAGAACGTATTTGAGGGCAGTTATTGCAACGATGACCGTCTTGCTCTGGGTGTCGCCGGCATATGCAGCCGAGCAAAGTCACATGCCGTATTTCGCGAAATCCGAGGGTGAGATCGCGAATCATTTCCAGACCGGGCGGCTCCAGAAAATCAAATTCAACGACGATGAAGTGTTGACGGTAGCCAACGACATCGGGTCAGGGCTCCATATCTTCATGCTGTATATATACACTGGCTCGGATACGGACGGCTGGTCCCTATTGGCATATCACCGATCATTCGCGAGCGAGATCAATTTCCGGATCGATGAGGACGCGAATGAATTCGTCGCCCTTTCAGGATCCGGACGGGTGTTACTCAGGCTGCCTTACGAGAGTCTGCACGGCGACCACCTCGACCAACTGCAGCCGGCTCGCTAATCTTCTCTGCAATGGCCAGGATTATAGCGCGCAGCGCCAACTGCGACACAGGGACTCGCTAGCGGCGAGGAAATCCCGCTGATAAACTGACTCCCATGCGCGCGATGGTTCTGCACAGGCCCGGCGAGGGTCTTGTCTGCGAGGAGCGGCCGCGGCCGGGGCCGGGGCCGGGGCAGGTGCTGATCCGGGTGCATGCCTGCGGGGTCTGCCGCACCGATCTGCATGTGGTGGATGGCGATTTGCCGCCGGTGCGCGAGTCCATCGTGCCGGGGCATGAGACGGTGGGCGTCGTTGCTGCGCTGGGCGAGGGCGTGGAGCGCTTCGCCGAGGGCGAGCGGGTCGGCGTGCCCTGGCTGGGCTGGACCTGCGGCGAATGCGACTATTGCCGGTCGGGGCGAGAGAACCTTTGCGGCGCGGCGCGTTTCACCGGCTACCATATCGACGGCGGCTATGCCGACTACGCGGTGGCCGACCAGCGCTATGTCTTCCATTTGCCGGACGAATATTCCGACGTCGAGGCCGCGCCGCTGCTTTGCGCCGGGCTGATCGGGCATCGCTCGCTGCGCATGGCGGGCGACGCGCGGCGGCTGGGCATATACGGCTTCGGCGCGGCGGCCCATATCGTGGCCCAGGTCGCTCATTACGAAGGGCGGGAAATATATGGCTTCTCCCGTCCCGGCGATACAGCGGCGCAGGACTTCGCCCGTTCGCTGGGCGCGGTCTGGGCCGGCGGATCGGACGAGGCGCCGCCGGTGGAACTGGACGCCGCGATCATCTTCGCCCCCGTCGGCGCGCTGGTGCCGGCGGCGTTGGGGGCGACCGCGCGCGGCGGCATTGTGGTCTGCGCCGGCATCCATATGAGCGATATCCCCTCCTTCCCCTACGAGATCCTGTGGGGGGAGCGTACGGTGCGGTCGGTCGCCAACCTGACCCGCGAGGATGGTGAGGAATTCCTGGCCCTGGCGCCGAAGGCGGGCGTACGTACCCATACCACGGCCCGCCCCCTGGTCCAGGCCAACGAGGCGCTTGCCGACCTGCGCGAAGGCCGGATCGAAGGCGCGGCCGTACTGGTCACCGATGATTGTTGACCAAGGCCTCCAGTATAGCCTCGGGTACTTGCAACCAAACGCTAATTCCAGCCATTTTTCCCGCCACCAAGGGCTGGGAGCGGGCTGAGATTAACCCTGTTTCATGCCCTCTCCGGCGCGTCATTTCTATTCCGTATCGTTTTTGTTCTTGTTATCCCCCATCCGAGTGTAAATTAACGTTAATTGCAAACCAAATTGAGTAAAGTCGGAGATTTTCAGGAATGGCATGCGCGAAAAATCCGCGCTTGAGCCGGAGGACGGTCCGGTGTATCTGGCCGGTTCCGAATTGATGAGCCACCGGCCTGGAAGCGAGGGCATACCGGCATGAGCGACATTCTGACGAGCCTGCTTGCCGAGCGGGACTACCTGGTGGCGGACGGCGCCATGGGCACCAATTTGTTCGAGGCCGGGCTGATGACCGGCGATTCCCCGGAACTTTGGAATGTCGATCACCCCGACCGGATCGCCGCGGTCCATCGCGGCATGGTCGAGGCCGGGGCCGACATCATCCTGACCAACACGTTCGGCTGCAACCGCTACCGCATGGCGCTGCATGGCGCGCAAGATCGGGTCACGGAGCTGAACATCGCCGGCGCGCGGATCGCCCGCGAGGTGGCCGACGCGGCCGGGCGCCCCGTCGTCGTCGCCGGGTCGATGGGGCCGACCGGCGAGATCTACCAGCCGGTCGGGCCGCTGAGCATCGAGGACGGCGCGGCCGCCTTCGCCGAGCAGGCGCATGCCCTGGCCGAGGGCGGCGCGGACGTGCTGTGGATCGAGACCATGTCGGGCAAGGAGGAACTGGAGGCCGCCGTCGCCGGCGCGGCCCAGACCGGCCTGCCGATCGTCGCCACCATGACCTTCGACACCAACGGCCGCACCATGATGGGCCTGGCCCCGGGCGCGGCAATCGATTTCGCCCATACGCTGGACAAGGGGATGGTGGCCTTCGGATCGAATTGCGGCATCGGCCCGGCGGCGCTGGTCGATTCGGTATTGGGCATCAGCGGCGGCGCCGACGAGGGCGATGTCGTCGTCGCCAAAGGAAATTGCGGCATTCCGCAATATCACGACGGCCATATCCATTATTCCGGCACGCCGCAGATCATGGCCGACTATGCGCGGCTGGCCCGCGATGCCGGGGCGCGGATCATCGGCGGCTGCTGCGGCACCTCGCCGGTGCATCTGAAGGCCATCGTCGATGCGCTGGCCGATTACCAGCCCGGCCCCCGTCCCGGCCGCGACGACATCGTGGCCAAACTGGGCGAGCTGGCCGCCGGCGCCGACGCCCTGGAACGCGCGGCGGAAGCCGGGGAACGCCGCCAGCGTCGGCGCCGTCGGGGCTAGGCCGC
>JBFFGY010000057.1:0-10065 GCA_041557215.1 Alphaproteobacteria bacterium | reverse complement strand
TCTTGTGGAGCCAGAACGCCGTCACTGGCTCGAAAACGGTTATGTCCAAGGCACAGGCGGGCATAGAGCTAATAGGAATCGACTTTGGGGGAACCGCCGTGCGAGGTTCAGAACGCATCAGTTTCCCGGCGAAGGTTGTCAGGGGAAACTCCCATACCATCGAGATGAGACTGACCTGCCAGTCTGAAATTGGACTGATCGGCGCGGACGTCGGCTGCAATTATGGAACCGACAGTCCCAGCGACGGCAAATATCACGCCAAGTGGAAATATCTTTCCGTTTCGGTCGCCGCCGACATCAACGACAGGTTCGACGCGCTGGAGGAGAAGATCGACGCGCTGGACGCGAAGGTCGAAGCGCTGGACGGCAAGCTCGACGAGGTGCTGCGCCTGCTGCACACGCCGCCGGGCCTGCGCGAGACCGAGGAACCTGCCTGCGCGGGCCAGGCCTGCGATTTCCCGCAAAATCCGCGGCGTCGGTTCCGCATGGGGCAGGGGTCGATGTTCTAGCCCGATCGCCGGCGCCGCTTTACCGGCTCGCCATCCGTTCGCGGTTGAGGGTGTAGGCGCCGGTGACGATGATGATCGCCGCGCCGACCCAGGTCCAGAAATCGGGCAGCTGGCCGAAAATCAGATAGCCGTAGATCGTGCCCCAGATCAGCAGGCTGTATTGCAGCGGCGCGACGACCACCGCCTGGGCCACTTCCAGCGCCTTGATCACCATCAGCTCGGCCAGCCCGGCCATGACCGCGATGCTGCAGAGCAGGGCCATTTCCGTGCCGGTGGCCGGCCATTGCCAGTAGAAGGGCAGCGGCACCGACACCACGAAGCTGCCGGCCAGCGCCGTGTAGGCGACGGTGGTGGAGACCGGGTCGGCGCCGGTCAGCACCCGCGACAGGATCTGGCGCAGCGCGAACAGCAGGGCCGCCAGCAGCACCAGCATCACCGCCGGATGGATCACCCCCAGGCCCGGGCGGATCACGATCAGGGTGCCGACGAAACCGATGGTCACCGCGGTCCAGCGGCGCAGGCCGACCGGCTCGCGCAGGATCAGCGCCCCCATCACGGTGACCATGAAGGGCGCGGCGAAGGCCACCGCCACGGCGTCGGCCAGCGGCACGTAGCTGATGGCGGTGATGAAGATGCCGGCGGAACAGGCCGCCATCACGCCGCGCGTGACCTGCAGCCAGGGATGGCGGCTGCGCAACAGCGACGGGCCGCGCAGGGCCAGCATGATGAGAACGCCCGCCAGCAGCCCGAACTGCCGCGACCAGACGATCTGCACCGGGTGCAGCGTCTCGGTCAGGAACTTGGCCTGGGCGTCGACCGCGGCGAACATGAACATCCCGGCCGCCATATAGGCGATGCCCAGCCCGCTGGCCGAGCGCCGCTTGGCCGCCACCGCAACCGCCGCCATAGGCGCGGCGGCCGCAATGGCCGGGTCTGTTTCGTCGTCGCGATTCATGGGGTCGCTCGATGCCCCCGGATTGTCATCAGGTCTTCCGCCCCTCGGCATGCGGTTTCAGCACGGCATAGACGGTCTCGCTGACCGGTGTGGGCACGCCCAGCTCGCGGCCCAGCCGCACCACCGCGCCGGTCAGCCATTCCAGCTCCAGCCGGTTGCCGCGCTCCAAGTCGGCGGCCATCGAGGCCCGGTTGCCCGGCGGCAGCGCCTCGGCGAAACCGATCCGCGTGGCGATGATGTCATCGGGCAGGTTCACGCCCTTCGCGCGCCCGACGGCCACGGCCTCTTCCACCTGGGCCTCGAACAGGCGGCGCATGTCCGGGTCGGCCAGGATCGGGCCGATGGAGGTACGGGTCGAGGCGGTGGCGCCGGCCAGCGGCGCCAGCACGGTGAATTTCTCCCAGATATCGACATTGATGTCGGGGCAGAGAAAGCCCTTGATGCCGGCCTTGATGCAGGCGTCGTGGAAGGCCTGGATGCGCGGGGTTACCCTGCCGTCCAGCTCGCCATATTTCAGCACCGCAAGGTCGCCGGTCTGGCGGATCACGCCGGGCGCGTCGATCAGGGCGAAGATCGCGGCGACGCCGCCGACCGTATGATCACGCCCCAGCACAGCGGCGATCCGGTCCTCTGCATCAACGCCGTTCTGGAAGGCGACGACCGCGGTGTCCGGGCCGATCAGCGGGCGGCAGGCCTCGGCCGCGGTATCCACGTCCCACAGCTTGACGCAGAACATCACCACGTCCACCGGGCCGATCTCCGCCGGGTTGGCCGTGACCTTCACCGGGTCCACCAGCATGTCGCCGCCGGGGCTGAAGACCTTCAACCCGTTGGCGCGCATCGCCAGCAGATGCTTGCCGCGCGCGACGAACATGACATCCTCGCCCGACAAAGCCAGCTTGGCCCCGAACCAACCGCCGACGCCGCCGGTTCCCATAACCGCAATTTTCATCTTTCCCTCATTCGCTCGGAATGTCTTATGCCTTGCGGCTATCCACGATACCGCAAGCCGAATCTCTGCGCATAGTCTGCGCCCCTTCGCGGCCTCTGCGGTTCAAATCACTTAACGCAGAGTACGCAGAGGCATCATTCTCGTTTTGGCTCCCCTGCCCGGCTCAAGTCAGGGCGGCGCAGGCGCGCTGGATGCGCTGGCAGGCCTCTTCCAGGGCCTCCGTCGCGGTGGCGTAGGAGATGCGGAAATGCGGGCTCAGCCCGAAGGCCTCGCCATGCACCGCGGCCACGCCTTCCGCCTCCAGCAGGTAGGTGACGAAATCCTCGTCGGTGTTCAGAACCTTGCCGTCCGGCGTCTTCTTGCCCATCACGCCGGCGCAGGACGGGTAGACGTAGAACGCGCCTTCCGGCATCGCGCAGGTCAGGCCGTTGGTCTGGTTCAGCATCGAGACGACGAGGTCGCGGCGCTCCCTGAAGATCCGGTTGCGTTCCGCCAGGAAGGAATGGTCGCCGTCAAGCGCCGCAACCGAGGCCCACTGGCTGATCGTCGAGGTACTGGTCGTCGACTGCGACTGAATCTTGTTCATCGCCTTGACCAGTTCCACCGGCCCCGCGGCATAGCCGACACGCCAGCCGGTCATCGAATAGGCCTTGCTGAGGCCGTTCAGGGTCAGCGTGCGGTCATAGAGTTCCGGCACGACCTGGGCGATCGTGGAAAACTCGAAGCCGTCATAGATGATATGCTCGTAGATATCGTCGGTCATCACCCAGACCTGGGGATGGCGCTTCAGCACCCCGCCCAGCGCCGACAGTTCGTCGCGCGAATAGGTCGCGCCCGTCGGGTTCGACGGCGAGTTCAGGATCAGCCATTTGCTTTTCGGCGTGATCGCCGCTTCCAGTGCCGCCGGCGACATCTTGAAGCCCGCGCTTTCCGGGCAATCGACCACGACCGGCTCACCCTCGGCCAGCAGCGTGATGTCGGGATAGCTGACCCAGTAGGGCGCCGGGATGATGACCTGGTCGCCCGGGTTCACGGTCGCCATCAGGGCATTGTAGATGCTCTGCTTGCCGCCGCAGGCCACGGTGACCTGGTCCGGCGTATAGTCCAGCCCGTTGTCGCGCTTGAACTTGTCGCAGATCGCGCGGCGCAGTTCCGGGATGCCCGGCACGGCGGTATATTTGGTCTTGCCCTCGGCCATCGCCTTGTTGGCGGCTTCCTTGATATGCTCCGGGGTGTCGAAATCGGGCTCGCCGGCGCCGAGGCCGATGACGTCCATGCCGGCCGCCTTCAGCTCCGCCGCCTTGGTGGTAACGGCAATCGTGGGCGAGGGTTTGATGCGTGACAAACGGTCGGCGATGAAGGCCATGGCGTGTTTCCCGGGATCTTGCGGTTGAAGCGGATTGTCGGAAGGCGGCACAGTAGCCCCGGCACGCGCAGCTTTCAACGGGCAAAGCGGCCCCAGCGGCCATTTTCGCCAATAAGGGTCGGCTCGGGCGTCAGACCGCCGGTTGCCTGCCCCGCCGCCCCCGTGTCGTGGTCAGATACAGCCCCACGGCAATCGCCGCGGCGCCCGCCCCATGATAGACGAAGAGACGCTCGCCCAGGAACGCCACCGCGGCGGCGGTAGCGAAAAGCGGAATCAGATGGATGAACAGGCCCGCGCACGTCGAGCCGACGGACTCCACCGCCCGGTTGAAGAAAATAAAGGCCAGCACCGAGGCCAGCACCGCGACCGCGATCACAGTCGCGACAGACTGCAGGCTCACGGGCATCGACCGGACAAAGGCATCCTCCCACAGATAGACGGGCAGGATGAACAGGACCGCCGGCGTCATGCTGCAGACGAGCACCGTATTAGGATGCAGGTCGGCCGGACGCCAGCGCACCAGCGTGGAATAGAGCGCCCAGAGGATCATCGCGGCCAGTTCCACCAGGTCGCCGGCCGCCAGCCCGCGCGACAGCACCGCAACGGGATCCCCCCTGGTCACGATGGCGGCGACAGCGGCAAAAGACAGCAGGATGCCCAGCCCCTGGCGCGGCGTTACCCGGTCGCCCCAGAACAGGAAAGCCATGATGGGAATCGCCACCGGCGTGATCGCCAGGATCAGCGACACGTTGATCGCCGTGGTTAGGTTCAGGGCGTAATATTGCAGGCAGTGAAAGGCCGCCATGCCGGTGAAGCCCAGAAGCGCCAGGTAAGCCCATTCCCGGCGCACCGCGGACCATTGCATCAGCACATAGCGGATGGTGAAGGGCAATACGATCGCCAAGGCAATTGTCCAACGCCAGAAATTCAGCGCGACCGGCGGGATGTCCGCATGCAGCGCCCGCGCCAGCACGATATTGAAGGCCCAGAACAACGAGGACAGGGCCAGAAAGAGATAGGCGACCTTGGGCGATGGCGGCTGGTGCGACATGGGCCGCGACGTTAGAGCAGCCGTGCCGTTTGGGCAACGTAGTCGTAAGCACAGGGGCAAAAAAGAACGGGCCGGAACTGGCCCGGCCCGCCCTTCTCCCCTCCCGGTCGCGGCCGCGGTCAGGCAGCGCGCACCTCTGCAAGAAAGCGATCGACCTCGCTGCGCAGCTTCTCCGAACGGTCGAGCAGCGATTCGGACGCTTCGAGGACCCGTCCCGCCGCCCTGCCGGTTTCGCCCGCCGCGTTGTTGACGCTTTCGATATTTTTGGCGACCTCCTGCGTGCCACGCGCGGCATGCTGGACATTGCGTGCGATCTCGTCGGTCGACGCGCCCTGCTGCTCCACCGCCACGGCAATCTCGCTGGAAATCTTGCCGATCTCCTCGACCACGGACACGATGCCTGTGATCGCCTCGGCAGTGCCCCGGCTGCGCTGCTGAACCGCCGCCACCTGGGCGCCGACTTCCTCTGTCGCCTTCGCCGTCTGGTTGGCCAGATTCTTGACTTCCTGCGCTACGACGGCGAATCCCTTGCCGGCCTCGCCGGCGCGCGCCGCCTCGATGGTCGCGTTCAAGGCAAGCAGGTTGGTCTGGCCGGCGATCTCGCTGATCATGGTGACGATCTCGCCGATCCGCCCGGTCACCGCCTGCAACTCGTCAACGACCTCGTTGGTCTGGCTGGCCTGGTCAACCGCCTCGCCGGCGATGCGGGCCGACGACCCAATCCGGCGGGCAATCTCCGCGATCGAGGCCGACAGTTCCTCGGTCGCGGTGGCCACAGTCCGCACATTCGCGCTGACCTGCCCTGAAGCGCTGGCCACGGTTGCGCTCTGCTGCGAGGCCTCGTCGGCCATGCCGGACAAGCCGCGGGCCGTCGCCTCCAGTTCGGTCGAGGAAGATGAAACCGCATCGACCAGTTCCCGCACCTCGGCTTCGAAGCGATCAGCCATCGCCATCATGGCGGACCGTCTTTCCTCGCGCAGGCGGGCCTCGGCTGCCGCCTGTTCGGCCTCCAGCCGCCGCTTCTCCACCGCATTATCGCGAAAGACCAGCACAGCCTGCGCCATCCGGCCGATCTCGTCACCGCGGCGCGCAACGGGAAGCCGTACATCGGTATCGCCTTCGGCCAGCCGCGTCATCGCCAGAGTCATTTTATTCACAGGCCCGCTGATGCGCCTGGCGACCAGCACTATCGAAAAACAACCGACCGCGAAGCCGAGGGCCAACAGGACCCCATAAAACACCATGTTGCGAAGCGCGGCGTTCGCCTGCACTTCCGCATGGACCTCGTTTGCCGCAACGATGGATTTCTGAAGATCAACGACCAGCGCAATCGCCTCGCCCGAATTGCTCAACCATTGGTCGGCCACGATGCCGTAGCGCTGCCCCGTCATCCCGGCCTCGTAGATATCGGAACGCAACTTGTCGAACGTGCCGAAAAGATTGCGCCTCACCTTACCGATTTCCCCTGCCATTTGCGATCCGCCGAGCCCGGAGGCCGCAGCCTCTTCCAACGCCTGCCAGGCCAGTTCGACCCGCCCGCGCCAGCCGAACAGATCGGGAAGCCTGTGCGGCGGGATCGGCATGTCGTCGGCGATGAAGCCGGCCACCGCCAGCCGCTCGCGCGAAACATAATCAAGGATAACCTGGGAGAAATGTTTCATCATCGAATAGGTGCCGGCGACGGCATCGTCCCGCACGGACATCCGAACCGAGGATAGCCGCAGATCTTCCATTCGCCGCAGCAGGATGCCCGCATTCTTCATCACCGCCGCCTGGTCTCCAGACCCAGTCATAGCAGAGGTATCGAAGCTCTGCTTCTGGCGGTGCAGTTCGTCCATGAGAGCCTGCCTGCCCGACCAGTCCTGCAAATCGTGAAGCCTGGCCATCGCCTGCCCAAAGGCATCTTCGCCGTGATTCGAGTGACCGCCGTTACCACCCGTGTCCGACTTCATTTTCATTGCCTTGCCAGGCATATCGCCGTGACCGGAATGTTGCCCCCGCACCAAAGCATCGCGCCCGGCCACCACATCTCGGCCTGCGGCCAGCAGCAGATCGGTGGCCATATTTGTTTTGTAGGCTGCGTTGGCCGCACGCCATTCCCGCCAGGCATCTGCACCGCCCAACCCGGACAGCACCAGTATCAGCAGGCCCAAGGCGGCCAGCACACCATAAAGAATCGCACGAATTGTCATTGTTTTTCCCCTTTTTATCGGAATCCGGCGGGGTTCGCCGCCAGCGGACGCAGACGCCCGCTGGCCGGGTTTCGGGATTTGGCGGGACTTGGGGCTATTGTGCCGGCTGAAGTGCCAGGTCGGCAGTGTCCATTACGACATCCACCTTGACCTTGCCCGCCTTCTCGAAGAACAGCGTCATCGGGAAGCTTGCCCCAGCGGCCGGAAGTTTTTCGGGGTTCATCACCATGATATGCGACTTACCCATGGCAAGCTGGGCGCTGGAGCCGGCCGGCACTTCGAGCGCCACCGTCAGGGCATGCTTTGTTTCTGGCATGGCCATTCCATTGTGGTGCCCCTCATGCTGCGTGTTATCCTTGTTCACGATGCTGAGCATGGCTTTTTCGGACAGTTCGGTGCGAACGGCATAAAGCCTGTCCGCGCCGCCGCTGTTAGAGATATCCATATAGACTTCGATACGATAGCCGTTTGCGTCGCTATCGATCAGATGGGCGGAAGCGTTTTCCACCTCGATCGCACCGGCCCACGACGACCCTGCGGGCACCGCCAGGAACAAGAGAGCGGCGGCCACCGCCAGACCAGCCGCAAAGCCATTGTTCACACGAATCTTCGAACGCGTTTTCTTCATAACCGACTCCTCTCAGTTGTTACGCCACCCATGCCGTTATGAAGTTATTAATACGTTGGTTATACTTCGGTAACCTTTACGAAATGTTAAAACAATCATACGATCGTATTATTCTCTGCCGCCAAAAGAATTCCGTACTGATCGCTTCGAGTTAGGGTTTGAACACCGGCAGGCCAGTGACGCGCCCGCAACGGCGCACTATATTGGCGGGCATGAGCGATGCCGCGACGATAACGAAACCGGAACGGCCCCGGTCGGAGGGCGGGCGGGCCTTTGAACTGGTTTCCGACTACCAGCCGGCGGGCGACCAGCCGAATGCGATCGCCGAACTGGTAGAGGGCGCCGATAACGGCGAGCGCGACCAGGTGCTTCTGGGGGTTACCGGTTCGGGCAAGACCTTCACCGCCGCTCAGGTGATCCAGCAAACCCAGCGCCCGGCCCTGGTGCTGGCGCCCAACAAGACGCTGGCGGCCCAGCTCTATGGCGAGATGAAAGGCTTCTTCCCGAACAACGCCGTCGAATATTTCGTCTCCTACTACGACTACTACCAGCCGGAAGCCTACGTCCCGCGCACCGACACCTTCGTCGAGAAGGAATCCTCGATCAACGAGCAGATCGACCGCATGCGCCATGCCGCCACCCGCTCCCTGTTCGAGCGCGACGACGTAATCATCGTGGCCAGCGTGTCCTGCATCTATGGCATAGGCTCGCCGGAAACCTATTCGGAGATGACCATCCCGCTGGAGGCCGGCGGCCGCTTGGACCGCAGCGAGCTGCTGTCCGGGCTGGTGGAACTGCAATAACGCCGCAACGACACGAATTTCGTGCGCGGCATGTTCCGGGTGCGCGGGGATACGGTCGAGATATTCCCGGCCCATTACGAGGACCGGGCCTGGCGCGTGTCGCTGTTCGGCGACGAAATCGAGGCGATCCACGAGTTCGACCCGCTGACCGGCGAGAAGACCGCGGCCCTGGACGCCGTTCGCGTATACGCCAACAGCCATTACGTAACGCCGCGCCCGACGCTGCTGCAGGCTTTGAAGACCATCAAGCTGGAGATGAAGCAGCGGCTGGAGGAACTGCATGCCGAGGGCAAACTGCTGGAGGCCCAACGCATAGAGCAGCGCACCACCTTCGACCTGGAGATGATCGAGGCCACCGGGTCCTGCCCCGGCATCGAAAACTATTCCCGGCACCTGACGGGGCGCGGGCCCGGCGAGCCGCCGCCAACCCTGTTCGAGTACCTGCCGGAGAACATGCTGCTGTTCGTCGACGAAAGCCACGTCACCGTGCCCCAGGTCGGCGGCATGGCACGCGGCGACTACAATCGCAAATCGACGCTGGCGGAATACGGCTTCCGCCTGCCATCCTGCGTCGACAACCGGCCGCTGACCTTCGACGAATGGAACCGCATGCGGCCGCAGACAATCTATGTCTCGGCCACCCCTGGCCCGTGGGAGTTGGAGCGCACCGGCGGCGTCTTCACCGAGCAGGTGGTGCGGCCCACGGGCCTGATCGACCCGGTCTGCATCATTCGCCCGATCGAGCAACAGGTCGACGATTTGCTGGCCGAATGCAAGACCTGCGCGGAACTGGGCCAGCGCGTGCTGGTCACCACGCTGACCAAGCGCATGGCAGAGGACCTGACCGAATATATGGTCGAGGCCGGGCTGAAGGTGCGCTACCTGCATTCCGACATCGACACCATCGAGCGTATCGAGATCATCCGCGACCTGCGACTCGGCGCCTTCGATATCCTGGTCGGCATCAACCTGCTGCGCGAGGGGCTGGACATCCCGGAATGCGCCCTGGTCGCCATCCTGGATGCCGACAAGGAGGGCTTCCTGCGCAGCCGCACCTCGCTGGTCCAGACCATCGGCCGCGCCGCGCGCAATGTGGACGGGCGCGTGATCCTCTATGCCGACAGAATGACCGATTCCCTGAAATACGCGATCGAGGAAACCGAACGCCGGCGCGAAAAGCAGCAGGCCTGGAATGCGGCGAATGGCATAACGCCGGAATCGGTGCGTACCCGGATCGCCGACATCCTCGACAGTGTTTTCGAACGCGACCATGTGACCGTCTCGACCGGCGACGCGGACATGCCGCATCTCGTGGGCGTCGATCTGAAAACCTATATCGCGAAGCTGGAAGAACGTATGCGCGCGGCCGCCGCCGAACTGGAATTCGAGACCGCCGCGCGGCTGCGCGACGAGATCAAGCGGCTGGAAGCACTGGACCTCGACATGCCCGCCGGCTCTGCCCCTATCGACCCGGGCATCGCCGCCGAGATCGCAGGCCTCGACAAGGCGCTGCAACCGCGCCGCGGACGGCCGAAATCGGGCAAGGGAAAGGGAAAAGGCCGGCGTCGCTGAGCGGCCTCATACTTCGAGACGCGGCTTTGCCGCTCCT
>JBFFGY010000056.1:0-10089 GCA_041557215.1 Alphaproteobacteria bacterium | reverse complement strand
TGGTTCGTGATGGGCAGAATGGTCAACTTCGAGATTTGATGCCGGAGACAGGTAATGGGATTTCTTAGGCAGTACGGCATAACGGAAGACCAGTTGGTCATGATGGTGGTTTCGGCGGCCACTTTCGTTATCCTGTTTATCGTCTACAAGAGCATGTTGGAGCCAAAGCCGGAATCGAATCGGCTTAAGGATCTCAAGGCACGCCGCGAACAGTTGCGCGAGGGCTTGCTGGCGTCCGGCGGGAAAAAAACGGCGGGCAACAGCGAACTGTCTGAAACCAGTATGACATTCATGCGCAAGGTAGTGTCGCGCGCCGACGTACTGAAGGGTGATGTCGCCCGCGAGATCGGCGACAAGCTGGCTCGTGCCGGCCTGCGTACCAAGGATGCGATGGTCGCATTCGTGTTCTTCAAGGGTGCTCTGCCGTTTGTCGGCGGCGCGGTCGGGCTGATTGTAATCAACATGTTCGCGCCCGATGACATGGCCTATATCCACCGTGTCTTCGCCGCCCTGATCATTGCCATCCTGATGTTTTTCATGCCCGACCTGTGGGTGAAACAGTTGGCCAAGAAACGCCAGAAACTGCTGCAGAAGGGCCTGCCGGATGCGTTGGACCTTCTGGTGGTATGTGCCCAGGCGGGGCTCAGTCTCGATTCCGCAATCGGCCGTGTCGCCAAGGAAATCTCTTTTTCGTCTGTCACGGTCGGCGAGGAGTTTTCTCTTACCGCTCTTGAACTCGGCTTTCTCCCCGAACGCAAGCAGGCACTTGAAAATCTGAAGAGCAGGACGGGACTAAAGGATATCGCCGCGGTCTGTACGACGCTTGTCCAGTCGGAAAAATACGGTACGCCGCTGGCCTATGCGCTCAAGGTTCTGTCGGCCGAATTCCGTCGCGAACGCCTGATGCGTGCTGAAGAGAAGGCGGCGCAGTTGCCGGCGATCATGACGCTGCCGCTGGCGCTGTTCATTCTGCCGGTATTGTTCATGGTGGTTATCGGGCCGGCGATCATCAACGCGATCGGAAGCTTCAAGGGCAGCAAGCTGCCCGGCGGCGGCTAAGAGACCGCCCGATCCGCCTTCCCCTCACGCGGCAGCGCATCAGCCGCTGCCGCCGGTCGGCAGATTGTTGAAGTTCAGGTAGATTGACTTCAGGACGATGTCCAGGATGGCCTTGCGTCGGACTTCGTTTTCCATGGATCGCAAGTTCTGATAAAAGGCCAGGTTGTTTACGACATCCGCCTCGGGCAAAAGATTGCGCAGGATGCTACCGGCCTCGCCGATCTTCCCACTCAGGCCGTGGATGAGAGCCAGATTGTGCAGCAAGGGCTCATCGCTTTCCGTACCCGTCAACAGGGATTCGACCTGGGAAACGGCGGCCTCGTAGCGTTCCTGGAGTGCAAGAGAAAGCGCCATGTTGTTGCTGAGCGACCGGTTGCCCGGCGCCATGCCCAGACCGGCTAGGTACTGGTTCTGTGCTTCCGTATGATCGCCGAGCGCGTCATAAGCGATGCCGAGCACATTGAAGACGCGATGGTCGGCCACATCTTCGTCCACCGCCGGAATCAGCAGCGTTACGGCGGCATCCGGCTGGCCGGCCTCGATCAGAAGGATTCCGTATCCCTGCAGGGCGAGGCCGCTATAGGGATGTTTCGCGAGGGTCTGATGGTAGATCTCTTCCGCCTCTGCATATTGGCCCAGATGGCGCAGAGTGTCACCAAGCGCTGCCGGCGGCAGCGGGGAGGCGGGATCGGCCTGCATGGCTCTGCGGTACATTTCCGCTGCACTGTTCAGGTCGCCCTTGTCGCGCATGTGATTGCCGAGTTGCAGCAGTTTCGTGGCTTTTTCATTCTGCTGCATTATTGCCTGGTCGTCGGTCATCGTCTGTTCTGGAACGGTCTCGCTTCCGCCGCCACAGGCAGCAAGCAACAAGATGACTGTACAACCCAGGAGCGACAAAAGGCGGAAGCCCCGCCGAGGAAAAGTTACGGAATTTGTTGTTCTGTCACGCATGCACATATCGTTATTTTCTACACGGCTAAATAAAGTAAAACAGCGATCATTTCAAATTTTATAGAGTTTTAAGTAGTAATTAATATTTGTCTGAAATTATTACATTTGCATACTGGCCACGCAAGAATAAAATGAAATAGGCGGCCAACATTGGGTTGGGGCAGGAGACTAACAATGATTCGCGAAATTTGCCAGCGTACATTCGGTGTTGCAAGAGACTTCTTGCGCAATCAGAGCGGCAGCATCGTCATTTATACCGGCGCCTTCATGGCGGTCGGAATCGGCGGCGCCGCGCTTTCGATCGATATCGGCCGAATTGTGCTGCTGAAGACCCAGATGCAGAACCGTGCCGATGCCGGCGCGCTGGCGGGTGCCGCGCAACTCGATGCCCAGAAGGATGCCATCCTTCGCGCCACATATATCGTCAAGGATTCGATGGATGCCTATACCACGGCTGCGGCTGACCAGGGGGAACTGGCGGTCTGGTCGGTGAAGTTCTACCAGCCGCAAGACGATCATATCAGCCGGGGGGCTGAGACCACGGACGACGTTGCGGCGCGGTTCGTCGAGGTAGTCATGGAGCGGCGCACCCTGTCATTCTTCTACGCGCCCGCCCTGAATATCATGACGGGGCAGAATGCCGACAGCTACACGATCCTTGACTCGCGCGCCGTGGCAATTTCGGATCCCTTTATCTGCAAAGCCCAGCCGCTGATGATCTGCAATCCGTTGGAAGACAGCGATCCGTTTACCGAAGATGCGCTGCCAGACGATAGCTTTGCTGGCAAGAGCATCGCGCTGAAACAGGGAATTCAGGGCGGCGGCACCTGGACGGCGGGCAACTTCGGCCTGCTCGACCTGCCGACCGACGCCGACTATTCCGCCGGCGGCGCCGAGGGGGTGGCCGCGGCCCTGTCGGCCGAGGAGCCCGAGGGCTGCTACGGTTACAGCATCGTGACGGCGCCGGGCTCGATGACCGTCAGCGTGTCGAATGCGATCAATACCCGCTTCGGCATGCCGGTTACCGATTCCACGGTCATACCGGCGCCCAACGTCACGTATTATCCCAAGGATCTGAACATGCAGAGCGCCCTGGCCGCCGGCGCGCCCCCGGAGGACATGATCCTCGGCGACGGGATCTGGGATCTTGCCGGCTACTGGGCGCAGAATCATGCCGGCGTGCCGATGCCCGCCATCCTTAGCGGCGCCAGTCGTTACATGATCTATCTGTTCGAGCAGGGCGTCCCCTTCTACAAGAAGGGCACCAACAAGAATGTCAGGTTCGTGTTGACGCCTGAAGAATTGGCCGGTGGCGGCTGGATCTATGTGGACCCCGCTGTCGATTACCCGGCCGCTGCCGTGTTGCCGAATTATGCGACCGACCCGGACGACAATTGGCGCGATGGCCATCCGCCGCCGGGGCAGACGGTGTCTGAAATCGGCCATGAACGCCGGCTACTGCGGGTCAGCCTCATGAACTGCGTGAACCAGGAAGTGCAGGGCAAGGGCGACTATGAGAACGAGCACGGCTACATGGAGATATTCCTGACCGAACAGTCCGACGAGCCGTCGGGCGGCGCCGGTATCTACGGCGAGTTCATCCGCAAGCTCAACCCACGCATGTCACTGGAGTTCCACGGTAATGTTCGCCTTGTTGAATGATTTTATCCGCGACGAGGACGGGATCGCCGTAACCGAACTGGCGGTCGTGACCCCGATCTTCCTGCTGATGTTCCTCTCGACCATCGAGCTGGGGCACATGATCTATTACAGCATCACGGTGGAAAAGGGGCTGCGTTCGGCCGTCACCTATGCGGGACGGGTGGAGGCGCACACACCACAAACCATCCAGAACACCAAGAATATAGTCATGACCGGCGTTCCGGACGGAAGCAAGCCCTATCTGGTGGCTGGCTGGGATGAGTCCGGCGCCAGCGTGACCGTCAGCGAGTCGACTTTCAGCCAGGGCATGTCGGGCAACAATACCATGTACGAGACGGTCATAACCGTGACGGCCGACGTCCCTTACGTGCCCGTCGTCAACGTGCTGATCCCGGCGCTGGAATTCATGATGAAGTCTCAATTCCGGGACGGTCAGCTTTATATCACCCTCACCCATGAACAGGCGATTATTGGCAATTGATATGAAAAAAATAGCACTCACCACATTTCGCCGCTTTCTGGCGGACGAGGAAGGCGCTTTTATCGTCGAATTCGGCATCGCCTTCCCGGTGCTGATCCTGCTGTCCTTCGCCCTGCTGGAATTCTCGCTGGTCGTGTTTGACTATCAGCGCGCCGCCGAGGCCACGCGTTCCGGCGTCCGCCATACCATTATCAGCCCGCCGATCGCCAATACCGCCACTTTGATCGTTGGCAATACCATCGTCTGCAAGAATCCCGAGGGCACGGTAGTCTGCGACGGCGGTTCGCCGTCTGTCGACGCGAATGTCAGATGGGCCAGTCTGATGGCGAACATGACGCCGATCTATCCGACCCTCACATCCGCCAACGTCGTCGTGACCTACGAGGGAACGGATGTCGGCGAGGAGGATGAATATGGCGGCATCTTCCCGCTTGTGACGATCGAACTGGAGGGGGTGAAGCACAATATGATCGTGGGGCATCTGATTGGTATCGATTCAATCGAATTCCCGGCCTTCACCACGACGGTTCTGGGCCCCGGTAACTATGTGATGGTCGCCGAGAAGATCGGCGCCAAGAAATAGGTTTCCGGCCCCGTTCCGAGACCGCCGCCGCGCAACCCTTGCGCGGCGGTTTCTTTTTGGGCTTGCCACATTAGACAGTTAACCACACGTTAAAGGCCGGTCGTTCATTATACGCCTTCCGCCGCGCTTGCTGGCGGATACGAATATTCGCAGGCCAGGGCAAGAAATGAAACAGCGCCTCCCCAGGGACAAGACCGCCGGCCGCCTCGATGCGCGGCGCATGTTGTCGGCCGTGGTCGAGGCCGCCCCAGTGGCCCTGTGCGTCATCGGGCAGGATGGCCATATCGAACTGGTCGAGGGGCAGCCCTTTCCGGCGCTTGGACTTGTGCCGGGCGAGGCGGAGGGCCGTCAGGCGGAAGATATCTGGCAGGCGTTCGATGTGCTTTTATCGGCGCTGGCCAGGGCGCGGGGCGGCGAAGCGGCGACCACCACGGTCGTGGCGGGGGAAAACGCGGTCGAGTTCCGTTTGCTGCCCGTCGCCGGATCCGGGAAACAGGCCGGACAGGTTTTCGCCGTCGCGGTGGACGTAACGTCTCGCTATGCCGCCATGGTGCAAATTCCCGAGCGAGAGGAATATCTGCAGGGGATATTGGACACCGTTGTGGACGGTATCGTTACGATCGACGAACTGGGCCTGATCCGCGATTTCAATCCTGCCGCGGCGGAAATTTTCGGCTACCAGCCCTACGAGGTGATTGGCAAGACAGTCACAATTCTGATGCCTGAACCCTATAGAGGCGAACATGACGACCATATCCGGCGTTATCTGGAAACGGGCCGGGGCGAGGTAATCGGTCGTCGGCGCGAGACGGTCGGGCTGCGGAAGGACGGTACGATCTTTCCCATGGAAATCGCGGTCAGCGAACTGAAGGTGGGGGACCATCGGCATTTTACCGGCATCGTTCGCGATATTACCGAGCAGCAGGCGGCCGAACGCGCACTGCGCGAAAGCGAGGAGCGCTACGCCCTGGCGGCGAAAGGGGCGAATGACGGGCTCTGGGACTGGGACCTGGAGAATGACAGCGTTTATTACTCGCCGCGCTGGAAGGCAATGCTGGGCTATGACGAGTTGGAGATCGGGACATCGCCGGAGGAATGGACCAAGCGCATCCATCGAGATGATGTCGAACGTTTCCGTCAGGATCTCGATGCCCATTTGCAGGGACGGACGGCAACGCTTTACAGCGAATACCGTATCCGCCGGAAGAGCGGCGAGATACTGAATATGGTCGCGCGCGGCGTCGCGGTGCAGGACGCCGACGGCAGAGCCTACCGGATGGCGGGATCGCAATCGGACATAACCGAACGCAGGCGCGCCGAGGAACGGCTGGTCCATGATGCGTTGCATGACGCCCTGACGGGCCTTGCCAACCGGACACTGATGAACGACCGTCTGGGGCAGGCACTGGTGAGGTTAAAACGCAATCCGGCCATCGGATTTGTGTTGGCCATGCTCAATCTGGACCGTTTCAGGGTCATCAATGAGAGCTTGGGACACGCGGTCGGCGACGACCTCCTGCTTGCGGTGTCAAGACGGCTCGAAAACCAGTTGCAGCCAGGCGATACGCTGGCTCGTCTGGGCGCCGACAGTTTCGCGCTGCTGATGGAGGATGTCGACGACGAGACGTCGGCGCGCAAGCGCGTGGACCGCGTTCAGAAGATCATCTGCGAGCCCTACAGGCTTGGGGGGCGGGAAGTGTTCACCTCGGTCAGCGTCGGCATCGTTGCCGGCGATAACGCATTTCTCTCGGCAAACGATATCCTGCGCAATGCCGAACTGGCGCTGTCCAGGGCCAAGAAGCAGGGCAAGGGCAAGGCGGAAATCTATCATGAGACGCTTCACCGCGAGGCGGTGGGCATCATGGAAAAAGAAATCGATCTGCGCAAGGCAATCGAGGAAAACCGCGTTGTCGCCTACTATCAGCCCATCATAGAACTGGACACGGACCGTATCGTCGGGTTTGAGGCGCTGGCCCGTATCGAGCATCCCAACCGGGGCATCATACCCCCATCCGAATTCATCGGCATAGCCGAGGACACGGGGCTGATCGTTCCGCTATGCGAACAGGTGATGGCCCAGGCTTGCGGACAGATGGCGAGATGGCGCGACGAGTTCGAACTTGAAGACGGCTTCACCGTCAGCGTAAACCTGTCGGCGCGCAATCTCGCGGACGAGGGGTTGACCGATATGCTGCAGACAGTCCTCGGTGAAAGCGGTGTCGATCCATCCGGGTTGCGCCTGGAAGTCACCGAGAGCCTGATCATGGCGAACCCGGAACTGATGGTGCAAAGGCTGGCAGAGCTCAAGAAACTGGATATCAGGCTGGCGCTAGACGATTTCGGCACCGGTTATTCGTCGCTCAGCCACCTGCGGCGTTTCCCCTTGGATACCCTGAAGATCGACCGTAGTTTCGTTACCCGCATGATCAGCGAAACCAGAGACCAGGAACTGGTTCGGATCATTGTCACCCTGGCCCATACCCTTGGAATGGACGTGGTTGCGGAGGGCGTGGAGACCGAGGCTCATGCGGAAAGCCTGCGCGGGCTCAGTTGCGAATATGCCCAGGGGTTCCTGTATGCTGCACCCTTGCCGGTCGAAGCGGCCGGCAAGCTGTTGGCGGAAAATCGCGGCGCCTGACGCCGGTTCGTCCCATTCCTTCCCCGTCAGGGACGCCTGTTGGCATCGCTGGTTCCGCCGTAACCGCCAGACGGGAGAAATGTGATGCAGGTCGGCGTTCCCAGGGAAATAAAGATCCATGAGTATCGTGTCGGCATGGTGCCGGCTGGGGTCCGCGAGCTCTGCGGTCAGGGCCATGCGGCAATCGTCCAGTCGGGAGCCGGCGCCGCGATCGGTTTCAGCGACGAGGATTATCGCGCGGCTGGCGCCGAAATCGCTGAGGATGCGACAGCGGTCTTCGAACGTGCGGAAATGATCGTGAAGGTCAAGGAGCCGCAGCCGTCGGAATGCGCCATGCTGCGCCCGGGCCAGCTTCTTTTTACCTATCTTCATCTAGCCGCCGACAAGTCGCAGACGGAGGGCCTGCTGGCTTCCGGCTGCAGCGCGATCGCCTATGAGACGGTAACGGACCGCCATGGACGGTTGCCGTTGCTGGCGCCGATGAGCGAGGTGGCCGGCCGCATGAGCGCCCAGGTCGGCGCCCACTGCCTGGAAAAGGAACAGGGCGGTTCCGGCGTGCTGTTGCCGGGCGTGCCGGGCGTCGCGGCCGGCAAGGTGGTTGTGGTCGGCGGCGGCGTGGCCGGCACTAATGCCGCGCGCATGGCGCTGGGGCTGGAAGCCCGCGTGGTGATCATCGAGAAATCGCTGGAGCGCCTGGACGAGTTGGATTCCCTGTTCGGCCCGCGACTGGACGCCGTCTATTCCACCTTGGAGGCGATCGAGGCCCATGTGGTGGACGCCGACCTCGTGATCGGCTCCGTTCTGGTGCCCGGTGCGGCGGCGCCGAAACTCGTCAGCCGGTCAATGGTGAGACGCATGCGCCCCGGATCGGTGATCGTCGATATCGCCATCGATCAGGGCGGCTGCTGCGAGACGTCGCGACCGACAAGCCATGCCGAACCAACCTATGTGGAGGAAGGCGTGGTGCATTATTGCGTCACCAATATGCCCGGGGCCGTGGCCAGGACCTCTACATTTGCCTTGAACAACGCAACATTGCCGCGCGTGCTGGTGCTGGCGGAAAAGGGGCTGGCGCGGGCCATGGCGGAGGATAAGCATTTGCGCGCCGGCCTGAATATCCATGACGGGCGGCTGACCTGCACACCGGTCGGCGAGGCGCTGGAACTGCCGGTCACGCCGGCGGCCGAGGCGCTGGGGATCAGTCCGTAAAGCTGGACAGCAGTTCGTCCGGGTTGACCGGCTTGCGAAAAACGGTGAAGTCTTCGACGGCAATATTCATCTTTTTAAGGGCTTCGGCACTGTAGCCCGTCACCAGGATACAGCGTTCTGCGCCATCGCGTTTCAGGATTTCGCGGGCGCAGTCGGTACCCAACCGATTGTCAAGGCCTATGTCGATCAGGGCAATATCGAAGGCTTCAGGAGTAGCCGCCTGAACGCCCGCGTCGCAGGAATAGGCTGCAACGGTTTCATGCCCCAGGATGGCCAGCATCTCTGACATCCCGTCGGCGAAATCCCTGTCGTCGTCGACTACCAATATCTTCACCAGTGACCGCCCCTCGTGAATTTCCACCCGGAGAAAATTCTTGCACAAACCGTGCCAAATTTTATCGACCAGAAGGAAAATCTATCCCAGAGCGTCGCGCATCCTGTACCAGAGCATGGCGAGCGCGAGAATTGGCGTGCGCAGTTTGCCACCGGGGAAGGGGGAATGGCGGAAGCGTGCCATCAGGTCGAACCGTTCCGCCTGGCCGGCGATCGCCTCTGCGATGATCTTGCCGTAAATCCCGGACAGCGCAACACCATGGCCGGAATATCCCTGCGCATACCAGACCTCGCCGTCCAGGCGTCCGATGTCGGGCATGCGGTCCACCGTGATGCCGATATTGCCTTCCCAGCAATAATCGATCCGGGCGTCGGCCAGTTGAGGGAATACCTTCAGCAGCCTTGGCCGCATGAAGGCGAACAGGTCGCGCGGGCGGATCTGGGAATAGCTGGCGCGCCCGCCGAACAGCATCCGCCGGTCTTCCGTCAACCGGAAATAATCGACGATAAAGTTGGTGTCGCTGACGGCATCGTCGCCGGGGATCGTCGCCTGCACGCCCTTCTCGCCCAGCGGTTCGGTGGCCAGCACGTATGAGGCAACCGGCATGATGCGGCGGTAAAGCGGCCGGGATACGGGCCCCAGATAGGCGTTGCCCGCCAGCACCATATGTTTTGCGCGAACCACGCCCTCCGCCGTATAGGCGGCCGGCTGCGGGCCAGTGGCAACGCGTTCCACCGGCGAATTCTCGTAAATGGCGACGCCGGCTTCCGATCCGGCCCCGGCCAACCCCAGCGCATAGTTCAGCGTATGGAAATGCCCGGCACCGCCTTCCCACAGCGCGCCGTGATAGACCGGCGATTTCAGCCTTTCCATAAGCGCGTAGCGGTCCAGCAGTTTCGTGTCCTCGTAGCCGTACCTGGCGAGGCTTTCCTGATAATGCCGTAACTCTTCCATGCTCGACGGCTTGGTGGCGGCATGCAGGTAGCCCCATTTCAGGGCGCAATCGATATTATGGCGCTCCACCCGTTCCCGGATCAGCGTTTTGGCTTCCTCGGACATGGCCCAGCAGACGCGAGCGGCCTCTTTGCCGACCCTTTCCTCCACAACCTCCATGCCTTTGGAATAGCCGGTGCAGATCTGTCCGCCATTGCGGCCCGAGGCGCCCCAGCCGA
>JBFFGY010000055.1:0-10139 GCA_041557215.1 Alphaproteobacteria bacterium | reverse complement strand
TTCCGCAAGCCGCTGATCGTGATGACGCCGAAATCGCTGCTGCGCCACAAACGCTGCCAGTCGAATCTGGAAGAATTCACCACCGGTACCAGTTTCCATCGGGTGATCCAGGACGAGGCCCAGCTATGCGCCGACAAGGATGTGCGGCGGGTCGTGCTCTGTTCCGGCAAGGTCTATTACGATCTTCTGGAAGAGCGGGAAAAGCGCGGCATCCAGGATATCGCCCTGCTGAGGATGGAACAGCTCTATCCCTTCCCCAGGAGGTCCCTGACCGAACAGCTCACGCGCTTCCCTCAGGCCGAGGTGGTCTGGTGCCAGGAGGAACCGAAGAACATGGGCAGCTGGACCTTCGTCGAGCCGAGGATTGAAGAGGTGCTGCTCGAACTGGGTTCCGCATGCCGCCGGCCGATCTATGTCGGCCGCGAAGAGGCCGCGGCGCCGGCGACCGGGCTGCTGCGGCGCCATCTGGACCAACAGGCGCAGCTGGTCGACCAGGCGCTGAGCCTGCCTGTCGCGCGCAAATCCGGCAAGCCGGGCCAGGTGCGGAAAACCAAGGCCGCAAAAGCTTAATCGTTACCGTAGCCCCAAAGGCGACAAGAGAGAGACATGACCAAACCGATCACAGTGCCCACGCTGGGCGAATCCGTAACCGAGGCGATCGTTGCACGCTGGTTCAAATCGGTTGGCGATGCGGTTGAACTTGACGAGCCCCTCGTTGAACTTGAAACCGACAAGGTGACGGTCGAGGTTCCTTCCCCGGCTGGCGGCGTATTGAGTGAAGTGCTGGCCGAAAGCGGCGCGGAGGTCGAGGTCGGCGCGTTGCTGGGCAGCATCCAGGAAGGGGCCGTTGCTTCGAAGTCCGCGGCTGCCGAACCCGCCGCGACAGGCTCCGGTAATGGCGCGGCCGCCCCCGCGGAGGAAGAGCAGACCCTTTCTCCGGCGGTGCGCAAACTGATCGATGAAAACAGGCTCGATGCGTCGGCCATCCCTGCGACCGGACCCAAGGGCCGGCTGACCAAGGGCGATGTCATCGACTTCATGGAAAAGGCGCCGGCGAAACCGGCCCCGGCTCCCAAAGCGCCCGCACCGGCACGCGCGCCGCAACCGGCCGCGCCGGCATTCGTCTCGGCGGAAGAGTTGCCGCCCCGGCCCGAGGACAATCGCGGCGAAGAACGTGTTCGCATGTCACGCCTTCGCCAACGCATTGCCGAGCGGCTGAAGGAGGCCCAGAACACGGCGGCGATGCTCACCACCTTCAACGAGATCGACATGACGCCGTTGATGGATCTGCGGGCGGAATACAAGGATGCCTTCGAGAAGAAGCACGGCGTGAAGCTGGGCTTCATGTCCTTTTTCACCAAGGCGGCGATCTCGGCGCTGAAGGAACTGCCTGCGGTGAATGCCGAGATCTATGGCGACGAGATCATCTACAAGAATTACTACGACATCGGTGTCGCCGTGGGCACGCCGCAGGGGCTCGTCGTGCCGATCCTGCGCGACGCCGACAAGATGAGCTTCGCCGATATCGAGGCGCGGATTGCCGATTTCGGCCGCAGGGCGCGGGACGGCAAGCTGACCATGCAGGAAATGACGGGCGGCACCTTCACCATCTCCAATGGCGGGGTTTACGGCTCGATGATGTCCATGCCGATTCTCAATCCGCCGCAATCGGGCATCCTCGGGCTGCACAAGATCGAAAAGCGCCCGGTGGTGGTTGGCGACGAGATCGTGATCCGCAGCATGATGTATGTCGCGCTCAGCTATGACCACCGCATCGTCGACGGGCGCGAGGCCGTGACCTTCCTCGTTCGGATCAAGGAGCTGATCGAGGATCCGCAGCGCCTGCTGATCGACGTTTGAGGCGGCGGACGGCAGCATTTCTTGCCGGGCCTCTGGCCCTGATCCGCATCGCGCCGGTGAAGGCCGGCATTCTGTTGCTTCTGGTTTTTCTGCTGACCGCGATAACGCAGATCGGCGGGCTTGTCCTGTGGCTCTGCGTTCCCGCCTTTTCCTGGGCCGGACAGCGGTTTGCGGGCCGCAGCCGGGCCCTCTCGGCATTTGTCGGCTTCGGCATATTCGCCCTTGCCTAAGGGGCCTCATCCCTCGCGATCATACCCCTTGCCGCGCTATCAGGGCGGGCGCCGCTGCCTTGCGGATGGGGTGGTGAATGGGACGCGACGCCAAGGACCAGACTGACCTGCCTTGCAAACAGGCATTATATGGTGCTGCCGGCCAAACAGGCTTTACAGAGCATTAACAAACGGATTATGGCGGAAAACAGGGACTTCCAGATCGTCTATCTGGATGCGGGTTTCCCGTTATTTGACCGGTTTCCATTGATTCCCCACTTATCACACGGCGATCGGCGCAAGGTAGACCTTGCCCTGGTCCACCAAAACGGCAAGGCCGCGCCCTCTCCTATCGGATATTGGTCCTATGTTCAGCCCCGTCCCGGCGACCCGAAACCTTGCGAAGGACGCGAAGGATGGCTCCGCTGGGATTTCGAATGGCTGCAGCCTGAGATCGGGGACAGCCCCCTCGATGAAGAAAAAACCCCGTGGCCTGTTACAGATCCTGTCGAGCGCGCCGCAGGTGCGGCGGATCCTGATCGAACCCCATTTGAAGCATCGCCTTGGCCTCGACCACCCGAAAATCCGGTTCCAGGGATGTCGCGCAGCGCGCCACGACGATCACATTCATGTGGAATTCTGAAGGCGACCCGCGGATTGATATCTGCGGCCTACAAAAATGGCCCGGATGTTTCCGGGCCATTTCGATATTTTCGGTGACGCGGTGACTTACATTTTCACCACATGGCACAACACATGGGTGACCTTGTCGTCGTCGCCACCCAGTGGCACGGTCATGGCTCTGTAGCGTACGTCGCCGCTGTTTATCGGGAAGCTGTCGGCATCTTCCTGCGGCCGAAGGCTGCTCTGGGTTCGGCGGCCAAGACCGAGAATCCATTCCATGACCAGCGAGTTCCCGAACTCGATCTCGCCCGTATGGAAACTTTGGCCGCTACCGCGCAGCACTTCGGCCATCAAGGGCTCGAACTGCCAGGGCTGTCCGTGTTCACCGACGCGCATCAACACAGAGTTGGGCCAGTGCATGCCGATTTGTTTTGCGTCCAGTTCGCCCCGCGTCGGCCAGCGCCTGCCCTTTTTAAGGCGGGACCAGAATTCGACGATATTACGCGGCGGTGTATCCTGCGGTCGGGGAACGCTGGCGCGCGGCTGCACGGCCAGTTTTGCTCCACTGCGTTTCCGCCGAATGGAGATGGAGGTAAGGGATCCCGTACTGGAAAGTTCGAGATCCTCTTCCTCGTTCACGCCGCCGGCCTCGAACAGGCCGCCGTCCGCTTCCATTTCTTCCGGTGCTTCCTGCGCAGGGCGCACCGGTCCCGAACCAAACGGGTTGCGGGGACGAATGCTCATCTCCGCCCGCCCCTCAGTTGAGGTTACCCTGGTCGTCACCATCGTCATTGGCTTCGCCCTTGCCGCCAAGATAGCGATCGAGGGCCGCAATAACGATATCCTGGGCCGACCAACGGGTGCGGGCCGAGGCTATTTTGACGCGCAGGTAGCGGTCGGGGTCCAGCCGGACCGAAAGGCGGACGCGCCCCATCTTGTCCATGGTCTGGGGCAGGCCAACGGATTCTGCTGCGTCGGAACCGCCGATGACAGGCGGTGTCGCGGATATCGGGGTGGGCTCGGGCGCCACAACCGGCACGACCCTGGGCTCGACCATTGATGCCGGCCGCCCGTCCTGGAACTGTTCCCCATGCTGCGGTGCCGGGTTGGCCATCGCCGCGGGGGCGACAGGCGCCGGCGGCGCGCTGGCAATCACGCGCGGATCGTTGTAGGCGCGGGCCTGCGACGAATCGCTGCTGTCGCTATCCGACGAAGTCGTCGGGGCAGAGTAGGCCGCGGGATAGGCCGCGCCCTTGCGGGCCAGCAAGGAGCCGGTCAGGGAAGCTGCTGCTTTCATGTTCATCACGCACCCTCCACGCCGCGCGAGCCGAAGCTGCGTTTGACGGTCTGTGCGCTACCCAGCGAGAACTTCATCGTGCTGACGTTCTTGGTAAGGCGCTCGTCCAGATATTCCCAGAGCTGGATGATTTCCTGTGCGGACGCGCAGCTCGGATCGATCTCCATGACCGTGCGGCCGTCGATCATGCTGGCTGCAAAATCGGTGCGGTGGTGAATGGTGACCGGCGCCAGCGTGCCGTGCTGCGACAGGGCGATCGCGGCCTCGGCGGTGATTCGCGCCCGGGGGGTCGCGGCGTTGATCACGAAAACCAGCCTCTTGCCCAGGCGCTCGACCAGTTCGACGGTCGCGCCTGCGGCGCGCAGGTCATGCGGGCTCGGGCGGCAGGGAATAACGACCAGGTCCGCCACCTCGATCACATGCTCAATCGTCGTGGTGATGGCCGGCGGCGTATCGATGACGCATGTTTTGATGCCCAAATCCTTGAGGCGGTTGACGTCCTCGCCGATTCGCGAAACGAAAGTATGGGCGAAGGCCGGATATTCCTCCTGCCGCTCATTCCACCAATCCGCCAGGCTGCCCTGGGGGTCGGTATCCACGATGGCGACGGGGCCAGCACCGGCAATTTCGGCCTGCACAGCGATATGGCCAGCCATTGTCGTTTTACCCGACCCGCCCTTCTGGGATGCACAAGCGATAATACGCATCTGGTTCTTACTCCTGGTCGCAAGCCATTACGCGACTTGCCTCAATGTTGGTCCCGAGCGGTGTGCGATTCGGGGGTGAATGCTTTGCTCCGCCCTCTTTCCGCAGGCGCCGTGGCGCTTCCGAATATCCTCGAACCCTAATAACGAAACGTTAATTCACGGTTAATGCGTGGCCCAAAGCCGTAGAAACAGGCGAAAAAAATGCGATTACTGTATTTTAACTAAAATTGTATTTGCTTTATTAATTAAATTGTCGGCGCGCCAAAGTAATCGCGAAAATAAAATATTAACCATAAAGCGGCCTCATCTGGTGCTATACAAGCAAAGAACAGACCACAAATTGTGGCCTTGCAGGCGTCATGGCGCCATCGGCATGGTTAATATCCGTGAATCCCGATCGCTGTAAGCCGCCAACAAAGTGATTCGCTGCCTCGGCGAATCAGGCGGATATTCCCCGTTGGGCGGAAAAGGGCCCGGGAGACATCGATGGCGCTGTCTGGTTCAGCAGCCCCGAAAGATACCGCCAAAGTTCCTCGACTTCCCGCGCGCATTCACCGTCCGCCATGGATTCCATCACCGTCAGCCCGTCAAACATGCTGTCGGCGTAATCAGGATGGTTATTGATCGCCACCGGCGCCACCGGGCCTGCCTGGGAAAGCACTGCACGGGCCTTTTCCGTCAAACGGTCGCCGGGGGTCGCCCCATTCAGGACGAAAACCATGTGTTTCCCGTGGGCATTCACCAGGTCGATCGTCTTGGTGGCGGCGCGCAAATCATGCGGGCTCGGGCGGCAGGGAATGACAACAAGGTCCGATACGGCGATCACCTGCTCCACGGTCGGGCTGATCGCGGACGCCGAATCGATCATGCACAGGCCGAAACCCATATCGCGAAGTTGACCGATCGTCTCGCTCAGCTGCTCGATGACGACATGTGCGAAGGCCGGCTGCTCGGGCGTTCTTGAATTCCACCACTCGGCGAGCGCCCCCTGCTGGTCCGTATCGACAAGGACGACCGGGCCGTCGCCGGCAAGTTCCGCCTGAACCCCCGCATGCCCGACCAGGGTGGTCTTTCCTGCAGCGCCTTTCTGACAGGCAAAAGCGATAACGCGCATCGGTGTTCCGCTCCGAACCACAATTATTAGCGTTTGTCCGGTTGCCCGGTAGTTGAGAATCAAGCGCTGCCCGCCTGACTCTTCCGCCATGCTGAATTAAAAATGGGGAATCTTAAAAAACGCATAATATCAGGCAACGGAACGCTAAAATTCGTCCTAACGGACTGCAAAAGGGCGGAAACCAGACCGGTTCCCGCCCTTTTTGATTTGCATGCGCCCGGTCAGGAGGGAATCGAATCATGCGCCGCCAGCGCGGCGGCATGCACGATATCGCTTACCGTAGAGCCCATGGGCACGATCTGCACCGACTTCGACATGCCAAGCAGCATCGGGCCGATAACCGAGCCACCACCCAATTCCTGCAAGAGCTTGGCGCTTATATTTGCGCTGTGCAGCGCCGGCATCACCAGCACGTTCGCCGGTCCCGACAAACGGCAGAAGGGATACAGCCGCTTCAGCAGTGCGTAATTCAGCGCACGGTCGGCCGACATCTCGCCGTCATATTCGAAATCGACCTTGCGATGGTCCAAAATTCGAACTGCTTCGCGAATGCGGTCCGCCTGCGGCCGCATCGGATTGCCGAAATTCGAATAGGCCAGCAGCGCCACCCGTGGTTCTTGCCCCAACTGCCGGGCTTTTGCCGCACTCTGGACGGCGATATCGGCCAGGGCTTCCGGGTCCGGGACCTCATGCACGTTGGTGTCGGCAATAAACACGGTACGGCCCTTGGCAACCACCATCTGCAGGCCGATGACCCGTTGGCCCTCGCTGGGCGCGATAACCCGGCAGATATCATCCAGCGCGACAGAGAAGCTTCGGGTGGCGCCGGTTACCATTGCGTCGGCATCACCATGCACAACCATGCATGCGCCGAAAACATTCCGGTCCTGGTTGACCATCCGCTGGCAATCCCGGAACAGATAGCCCCGGCGCTGCAAGCGCTCATACAGCGACTCAGCATATTTCACATTGTCCGAACTCAGCCGCGCATTGTGGATTTCCAGGTCGATCGAATCATCCAGTCCGATCGCGTTCATCGTTTCCTTGATGCGATGGTCGCGCCCGATCAGGACGGGGGTGCCATAGCCTGCCGCCCGGAAGGCCATCGCCGCGCGGATCACCTGCTCCTCCTCGCCCTCGGCGAAAACGACCCGGCGCGGATTGGCGCGCACCACCTCGAAGGCCGCCTGCAGGCTGGATGCGGTCGGGTCCAGCCGCTGCGTCAGTTCCTGGCGATACTGGTCCAGGTCGGGGATCGGCTTGCGGGCGACGCCGCTGTCCATGGCTGCCTTCGCCACGGCGCTCGGCACCGCCTCGATCAGGCGCGGGTCGAATGGCACCGGCACGATATAGTCCGGCCCATAACGCAGTCGGCGCCCGCCATAGGCCTTGTCGACCTCGTCCGGAATATCCTCGCGCGCCAGATCGGCCAGCGCATGCGCCGCCGCGATCTTCATCTCGTCGTTGATCTCGCTTGCGCGCACATCCAGCGCGCCCCGGAAGATATAGGGGAAGCCCAGCACGTTATTGATCTGGTTCGGATAGTCGGAGCGGCCGGTTGCGATGATGGCATCGTCGCGCACCTCGCGCACCGCCTCCGGGGTTATTTCGGGGTCCGGATTGGCCATGGCGAAGACGATCGGCCTGTCGGCCATCGACGCCACCATATCCTTGTCGACGGCACCCTTCACTGACAGCCCGAAGAAGATATCCGCGCCCTTCAGGGCGTCGGCCAGGGTCCGCGCATCGGTTTCCGCGGCATGGGCCGACTTCCACTGGTTCATGCCCTCCTCGCGGCCCTTGTAGATCACACCCTTGGAATCGCAGAGGATGACATTGTCGTGCTTCATCCCCATGGCCTTGAGCAGCTCGACGCAGGCGATCGATGCCGCGCCGGCGCCGTTCACGACCATGGTGCTGTTTTCCAGCTTGCGGCCGGTCAGGTTCAGGGCGTTGATCAGGCCGGCGGTGGCGATGATGGCGGTGCCGTGCTGGTCGTCGTGGAAGACGGGGATGTCCATCAGCTCGCGCAGCCGCTGCTCGATCACGAAACATTCCGGCGCCTTGATATCCTCCAGATTGATGCCGCCGATCCCCTTGCCGAGGAAGCGCACGCAGTTGACGAATTCGTCGACGTCGGTGGTGTCGACCTCCAGGTCGATGCCGTCGATATCGGCGAATCGCTTGAAAAGAACGGCCTTGCCTTCCATCACCGGCTTGGCCGCGGCGGCGCCGATATGGCCCAGCCCCAGCACCGCGGTGCCGTTGGAGATTACCGCCACGACATTGCCGCGGTTGGTGTAATCGTATGACTTCGATTCGTCATCGGCGATTCGCAGGCAGGGAACGGCCACGCCGGGCGAATAGGCCAGCGTCAGGTCGCGCTGGGTGGTCAACGGCTTCGTCGGGGCTATCGCCAGCTTGCCAGGCCTGCCGCTCGAATGGAATTGCAGAGCCTCTTCGTCCGTGAAATGCGTTTCGTCCATCTGTCCAGCCTGCCTCTTGGTCGCGTTGTCTTTTGGCTTCTACGTACCGGCGGGTGAAGCTGCCGCCCACCCGGTCGGGCGGTTCAGATTGCATAGTCCGACCCCGGACGCCCTTTTGTCCACAGCTTTTCGTGTTTTCCGCTGCGCCAAAGCAGCGCGGCGAACGGTAAGACTTTACCCCCGGGCGGTATCCCATGCTATTTTCCCGTCCCATGAGCAAGCCCGCCGACAAGCCCGCCGTCACGCCGATGATGGTGCAATATCTGGAGATCAAACAGGCCAATCCCGATTGCCTGCTGTTCTACCGCATGGGCGATTTTTACGAGCTCTTCTTCGAGGATGCGGTCAAGGCGTCGGCGGCGCTGGACATCACGCTGACCAAGCGTGGCCACCATGCCGGTGAGGAAATCCCCATGTGCGGTGTGCCGGTCCATGCCGCCGACGGCTACCTGCAGCGTCTGATCCGGTCGGGATACAAGGTGGCGGTCTGCGAGCAGATGGAAGACCCGGCAGAGGCCAAGAAGCGCGGCTCCAAATCGGTGGTCAAGCGCGCGGTGGTCCGCCTGGTTACCTCCGGCACCATCACCGAGGATTCCCTGCTCGACGCCAGGGCTCATAATTACCTTGCCGCGCTCGCCATGGCCGCTGGCGAGATGGGCCTGGCCTGGATGGATGTCTCCACCGGCGAGTTCCGGGTCCAGCCGGTCTCCGACGCAACGCTCGGCGCCGTTCTGGCCCGAATCGCCCCCGGCGAACTGATCCTGCCCGAGAAGCTGCTGGAACGGCCGGAACTGTTCGAATTGCTCGGCGACTGGAGGTCCGCGCTTTCGCCCCTGCCGGGCAGCCGGTTCGATTCGGAAAACGGCCGCAAGCGTCTCGAGTCGCTTTACGGCGTGGCGGCGCTGGACGGGTTCGGCGCCTTCGGCCGGCCGGAACTGGCGGCGGCCGGCGCGCTGGTCGATTACGTTGAACTCACCCAGGTCGGCAAATTACCCAGGCTCGATCCGCCGCGCCGGCTGGCCGCCGATGCGGTGATGGAGATCGATGCCGCCACGCGGCGGAACCTGGAACTGGCCAGAACCCTGACCGGCGAGCGCAAGGGCAGCCTGCTATCGGTCGTCGACCGGACCGTCACCGGCGGCGGCGCGCGCCTGCTGGCATCGCGCCTGGCCGCCCCGCTGACCGACCCGGCCGCGATCGACGCGCGGCTCGACATGGTCCAGTTCTTCCTGGACGAAGGCGCCTTGCGCGACTCCTTGCGCACCGTCTTGCGCGGTTGCCCCGACGTTGAACGTTCGCTGTCGCGCCTGACCCTGGAACGCGGCGGGCCGCGCGATCTGGCGGCGATCGGCGAGGCGCTGAAACGGACCGAAGCCATCCGCGCCGATATGGCGCCCCTGGCCCCGCCGGCCGGGGTCGGCAAGGCGCTGGAGGATTTCGGCCATCACGAAGGCTTGCGCGACCGGCTGGGACGCGCCCTGGCCGACGACCTGCCGCTGCTGGCCCGCGATGGAGGCTTCATCGCCGCCGGTTACGCGGCGCAGCTGGACGAGTTGCGCCAGCTGCGCGACGAGAGCCGCCGCCTGATCGCCAATCTGGAGGCGCGCTACCGCAAGGAAACCGGCATCGGCTCCCTGAAGGTCCGGCACAACAATGTGCTGGGCTATTTCATCGAGGTCACGCCGATCCATGCCGACAAGATGGGCGAGGACTTCATCCATCGGCAGACCCTGGCCGGCGCCGTACGGTATTCCTCGGTCGAACTGGCTGACCTGGCCCGATCGATCTCAGAGGCTGCCGACAAGGCACTGGCGGTGGAACTGCAGCTGTTCGACGATCTGG
>JBFFGY010000054.1:0-10153 GCA_041557215.1 Alphaproteobacteria bacterium | reverse complement strand
GGGCCTGGACCGGCGCCCGGGCGATCACCCGCGGACCCCAGAACGGCGGCTCGGCGCCTTCCAGGTCGCAGGTCAGCGCCTCGCGCACCGCAAGGGTCTCGGCGGGATCGGCCGGCGCCGGCGCGGCATCGGCGGGACGGCCTACCGCCTTGCGCCGGTTGGCCGGACGGCTGTTGCGTTTCGCCTGGACCGCGGCGGCGTAATCGTCGAACCCGCCATTGACCACCTTGTCCATGATCTTCAGCCCGTCGAAGGCGTCGCGGGCGAAGGCGACGCGGCCGGCCCCGTAGGCGGCGACGCAGTCCTCCTCGACATAGGCGCGGGTCAGCGCGGCCCCGCCCAGCATGACCGGCACGTCGATATTCTCGCGCGTCATCTCTTCCAGGTTTTCGCGCATGATGACGGTGGATTTCACCAGCAGGCCAGACATGCCGATGGCATCCGCCTTATGCTCGCGCGCGGCATCCAGGATGTTCGCGATGGGCTGCTTGATGCCCAGATTGACGACGTTGTAGCCGTTGTTGGTGAGGATGATGTCGACCAGGTTCTTGCCGATATCGTGCACGTCGCCCTTCACCGTCGCCAGCACCACGGTGCCTTTGCGCCGGCCGTCGGCCTTTTCCATATGGGGTTCCAGATGGGCGACGGAGGCCTTCATGGTCTCGGCGGACTGCAGGACGAAAGGCAGCTGCATCTTGCCGGAACCGAACAGCTCGCCGACCTCCTTCATGCCGCCGAGCAGGATCTCGTTGATGATATCCAGCGGCGGATGGGTTTCCATCGCGCTGTCCAGATCGTCGGCCAGCCCGTTGCGGTCGCCGTCGACGATGCGGCGATGCAGCTTTTCCTCGATGGTCAGGTTGGCGGTGTCGGCTTTTTCTTCCGTCGCCACGCGCCCCTCGAACAGGGCGATGAATGCCTGCAGCGGATCGTAGCCCTCTTCGCGCCGGTCGTAGATCAGGTCCAGGGCGACCTTCACCTCCTCTTCCGGGATGGCATGCAGCGGCTTGATCTTGCTGACATGGATGATCGCGCCGGTCATGCCGCGCTTCACTGCCTCGTCCAGGAAGACCGAATTGAGCACATGGCGCGCCGCCAGCTTCAGCCCGAAGGACACGTTCGACAAGCCCAAGATCACCTGGCAGTCGGGGAAACGTTCGGCGATGCGCTCGATGCCGTCCAGCGTTTCGATGGCAAGCTTGCGGTCATCCTCCATGCCGGTGCAGACGGTGAAGGTCAGCGGATCGAACAGCAGGTCGGAGGGCGGCAGGCCGTATCGGTTCACGGCCATATCGTATAGCCGCTCGGCGATGCGCAGCTTGTCGTCCGCGGTCTTCGCCATGCCGTCCTCGTCGATGGTCAGGGCGATTACCGCGGCGCCATGCTTGCGCGCCAGTTCGAGCCGCTGTTTCGCCGCCTCGTCTCCATTTTCGAAATTGATCGAGTTGATGATGGGCTTACCGCCGACCAGCTTCAGCGCCGCTTCAAGAACCGGGAATTCGGTGGAGTCGATTACCAGCGGGGCATCGGCCGCGCCGCGAAGGCGCGAGACCACCTCGGTCATGTCGGAAATTTCGTCGCGCCCGACAAAGGCGGTGCAGACATCCAGCGTGTGGCTCGCTTCGCGAATCTGTTCGCGGCCCATCTCGACGCAGCCGTCCCAGTCCTCGGCCGCCTGCATTTCGCGGAACTTCTTGCTGCCGTTGGCGTTGCAGCGTTCTCCGATCGACAGGATCGCGTTTTCCTGGCGCAGCGCCACCTGGCTGTAGAGCGAGGCCAGCGAGGGCGTCCATTCGGCGTTACGCGAAACGGGCGCCGGCCGATAACCGTCCTCGGCCGTCCCGCGCAGCATGGCATCGAGGGCGCGGATATGGTCCGGCGTGGAGCCGCAGCAGCCGCCGATCATGTTGATGCCGTATTCGGCGACGAAACGCCCGCCCCATTCGCCCAGTTCCGCCGGCGTCAGGGGATAATGGGTATGGTCGTCATGCAGTTCCGGCAGGCCGGCATTGGGCTGCACGGTGATCAGGCCGGGCCAGTTTTCGCCGAGCCAGCGCACATGTTCGGCCATTTCGTGCGGGCCGGTGGCGCAGTTCAGGCCCATGGCATCGACGCCCAGCGCATGCACCACCGTGGCGGCCGCCGCGATATCGGCGCCGACCAGCAACGTGCCAGTGGTTTCCACCGTGACCTGGACGAAAATCGGCAGGGTGCGGTCCAGTTCGGCGAAGGCACGGCGCGCGCCATTGACTGCGGACTTGATCTGCAGGGGATCCTGGCAGGTTTCGATCAGGATCGCATCGACGCCACCCGCGACCAGGCCGGAGGCCTGGGTAAAGAAGGCATCTTCCAGCGTCTGGTATTCGATATGGCCCAGGCTGGGCAGGCGCGTGCCGGGACCAATGGATCCCAATACGAAGCGTTTCCGCCCGTCCTTCGACGAGACCTCGTCCACCGCCTCGCGCGCGATTTCGCCGGCGCGGCGGTTAATCTCGAACGCTTCGTCGGCCAGGTCAAACTCGGCCAGGGTCAGTGGCGAGCCCCCGAAGCTGTTGGTCTGGACGATGTCGGAGCCGGCCTCCAGATAGCCGGCATGGATTTCCCGGACGATTTCCGGACGGCTGAAATTAAGGATTTCGGTGCAGTTTTCGGCGCCGCGGAAATCGCGCTCCACATCCAGATCCATGGCCTGGATTCGGCTGCCGAAGGCGCCGTCGCAAAGAAGCACGCGCTCGCCGAGCGCCTTCAGAAACTCACCCATGGATCAGGCCGCCTTTGCGCTATTCTTCGTGATGCCGAGCTCCCGGCAAATCGCCAGGGACAGCGGCGCGCGGTTCAGCGTGTAGAAATGGAAACCGTCGAAACCTTCCCGAATGAGGGCACGGCATTGCTCGGCGGCAACGGACACGACGACCTCGTCAGCAGCCTTGCTGCCATCCACCAGCCCATCGAACCGCGCTGACAGCCAGTCCGGGATGCTGGCGCCGCAACGGGCGCTGAAATTCCGGATTCCGGCGAAATTCGTGATCGGCATGATGCCCACTACGATCGGCAAATCGATTCCGGCGGCATGCGTGCTGTCCCGGAACCGCAGGATTGCATCGGTATCGAAACAATATTGGGTGATCGCCGTATCCGCGCCGGCATCCTGCTTGGCCTTCAGGTTATCCAGATCGGCCTGGACCGAGGGCGAGTCCGGATGGGCCTCCGGATAAGCGGCAACCGCGATGTCGAAACAGCCGAACCTGGCCAGGCCGGCCACCAGTTCAGAGGCGCGGGCATAGCCGCCCTCATGGGGCTGCCATCGGCCTCCGCCCGGCATATCGCCGCGCAGGGCGACGACCCGCCGGATCTCCATGTCGCGCCAGCGGCCTGCCAATTCATCCACCTCGGCACGCGTGGCCCCGACGCAAGTCAGGTGAGCCGCCAGCGGCACATTGCCGCCGACCAGGCGATCGACCAAGTCCAGGCTGCGTTCCTGGCCGGAACCGTCGGCGCCGTAAGTGACCGACAGAAAGGCGGGATCCAGGACTTCAAGCCGTGCCAACGCGGCGGCGAGGGCGGCATCGCCCTCCGGACTTTTCGGTGGAAATATCTCGAAACTTATCGTCGGTACGGTGGGCATTTTTCAGGCCCTCTCTTCCTGCTGGTTATCTTTTATATTTTGCGAATCGTTGGCGGCGCGTGTTGCCGACCACAGGCAGACAGTCAGCGGGTCGCCTTCCAGGGTCACGGTCCGATCGGGGGAAAGGCCGGCATTTTCGAACCAGCGTAGAACCTCGCTTTCGGCAAACCCAAGGCGGCGATGGGCATGTTCCTCGCGTAGCATTTCCAGGTTGTGCGGGGCGAAATCCACGACCACGACGCGTCCGCCCGGCCGCAGCATCCGGCCGGCCTCCATGATGGTCTCTGCCGGATCCTCGGCGTAATGCAGCACCTGGTGAATGACGACGCCGTCGAAGGATTCGTCATTGAACGGCAACTGGTACATATCGCTCTGACGAACCTGGCAGTTACGCAGATCGGCTTTCTGCAGGTTGGCGCGGGCGACGGACAGCATCTCGCGCGACATGTCGATTCCGACGCCTCGCTCTATGCGCGGCCCGAAAAGTTCCAGGATGCGCCCCGTTCCGGTGCCGATATCCAGAAGATCGCGCATGCCGGAAGAGGGGAACAGTTCGCGCAGTGCCTTCTCAACCTGATCCTCTGCGATATGCAGCGAGCGGATCTTGTCCCAGCCCTCGGCGTTTCGGCGGAAATATTCGGCGGCGCGATCCGAATTCGCCTTCTTGATCGACTCCAGCCGCTGAAGATCCAGCGCCAGCGCAGCATCGCCATCGGGGATCAGGTCCACAAGCACGCGCGCCAGTTCCGCGCAGCGCCCCTTTTCCGACAAGCGGTAAAAGGCCCAGGTGCCTTCACGGAAACGGTCGAGCAGACCGGCCTCGCAGAGAAGCTTCAGGTGACGGGAGACCCGCGGCTGGCTCTGCCCGAGAATCTGCACGAGTTCGCTGACCGTCAACTCGGCGTGGGCACAAAGCGCCAACAAACGCAGCCGGGTTGGTTCGGCCGCCGCGCGAAGCCCACTTAAAAGGATATCCACAGTTCCGCCGCCTTACGCTGTTACTTTGGGCATAAATATATAAAGATATCTTTATGTCTTGTAAAGGCGCATAAATGGCTTTTTAATGAATCATTGGCACAAATATAAATGCAGCGTTATCTTCCGCGTCCGGGGGCAGCCCTGCCGATTCTATGGTTTTCCCCTGCTCTTTATGATAGCTGTTTGGTTGATATCAAATATTGAGGGGTCTGCATCTGAACCTGGCACATTACCGATAGGGAATTTCTTTGAGCATTATTGAAGGTGCGCATGGTCCATTAGTGCCCCGGCGGGGCGCGGGGCGAGTTTGTGAATTTCCCTTATGGCCGGGCGCAGCAATTAGAGGTTCGTGATTCAATTCAGCAAGATCAGCAGATCGGGAATTCTGATGGCGCTCGTCGCCACGTTGCTGCTTGGCGGCTGCGCGACGAGGCCAACGGACCCGGAAGAACTGGCCTATTATATCGAGACGAGGGATCCGCTGGAGCCCTTCAACAGGGCTGTCTTCCAGTTCAACGAGGTCACCGACAAGGTCGTGCTGCGGCCCTTGGCGATCGGCTATCGTGCCATCGTCCCGAGCGGCATACGCGCCGGGATCCACAATTTTCTGAATAATCTGAAAAGCCCGACCACGATCATCAACGCCCTGCTGCAGGGTGAGGGGGAACGAGCGCGCGACACGTTCGGGCGATTCCTGACCAACACCATCCTTGGCCTGGGCGGATTCATCGATATCGCGTCCGACGCCGGCATCCCACAACATTATGAGGATCTGGGCCAGACACTGGCGATTTGGGGCGTTAAACCAGGACCTTACCTGGTAATGCCGATTCTGGGTCCCGCCGATCTTCGGCACTGGGTTGGGTACAGCGTGGACGGCGCCATCTCACCAACCGGCTATTACATCCGGAGGGAATACGGAATGGAGGGGGTCGGCGTGCAGGCCGGCCTGTCCGCCCTCGACTGGCGCTCGGCCAATCTGGAAACCGTGGACGATCTGCGCAAATCCTCACTGGATTTCTATGCGACCGTACGCAGCGCCTATCGGCAGCGCCGTCAGCACGAGATTTGGAATGGCGAGCAGCCGAAAGGGGATTCCTTCGGCGGCCCCGAAATGATAGATTTCGACAAGATGGATATGGACATGGAGTTGCCGCCGGAAGAGGCGCCCGAAAATGGACCGGTGTATGAACAATAATTTCCTACGTCCGGTTACGCGCCGGGTCATCATTGCGTTTCTGGGCGCCGCGGTCTTTTGGAGACCTCAAATTTCGTCACCGACCCTGGCGGACGAGACGGTCGCGAAATTTGTCGGCAACCTTGGCGACAAGGCGATTCTTCAGCTTGCCGACCCGGCCATATCCAGCAGCGAAAGGGAAGAACGCTTTCGCACGCTTCTGAACGAAAATTTCGACGTCACCCGTATCTGCCGTTTCGTTCTGGGCCGGTATGCCCGAAATGTCGGCGCGGATGAAATGGCCGAATTCAGGCGACTTTACGAGGATGTCGCCGTGCTGACCTATGCCCATTTGTTCGCCTCATATGGCGGGGAGGGTTTCAAGGTCAAACGCGAGGTCGGCGATCCCGGCGACCGCTATAAAATGGTTCTCACCGAAGTTCAGCCCGCGAACGGAAGGCCCGCGATCAAACTGGACTGGCAGATCAAGATTGACGGGAGTTCCTATTCGGTGGTCGACATTCGCGTCGAAGGCGCCAGCATGGCGATCACCCAGCGCGAGGAATATACCGCCGTGCTGGACAAGAATGGCGGCGATATAAAGGACCTGCTGGCGCAGCTTCGCAGCAAAGTCGAAAAGCTGCGCGCCGACCGCACCAACAGCTGACCGCCGGATCGAGTATTCCTGCGCGGGCATTCGCCCATACTTCCAGCCATTTCCGCCGCCACAGCAGTAGGGCATATCAGCCATACGTCATATTGACGCTGCTGTGAGGAATCTTCCGATTTCCCTTGCATCGCGCCGCCTGCACTGGAACCATAGGACTTTCAGGGAACGGCGTCGCCGTGTTCCCGCGCGGGGGCGCCGGATGGACTCACCCATACATCCGGAAAGGAGAAACACATGCCCGGCACCAGTCCCACTGCCCCGCGCGTCGCAGCATTGGTCGGCCCCTATCTGAGCGGCAAGACGACGCTGATGGAATCGCTGCTCTTTACATGTGGCGCAATCGACCGCAGGGGCAATCAGAAAGACGGCAATACGGTGGGGGACGCCTCGCCCGAGGCGAGAGGGCGCAATATGAGCGTCGAGATTTCGCCCGCCAGTGCCGAATTCCTTGGCGAAACCTGGCATTTTCTCGATTGTCCGGGTTCCGTCGAATTCTGGAACGATGCCCAGGCAGCCTTGATGGTGGCCGATGTGGCCATCGTCGTCTGCGATCCGGAGATCGACCGGGCGCTGACCTTGGCGCCGCTCTTCCATTTCCTCGACGAGCACGAAATTCCGCATATGGTTTTCATAAACAAGCTGGACAACACGGATGTGCGCGTGCGCGACATGATGGAGGCGCTGCAGGGCGTATCATCCCGGAAACTGGTGCTTCGCGAAGTGCCGATCCATGAAAACGACTCCATAACCGGCTATGTCGATCTCGTCTCCGAACGCGCCTATCATTTCAATCCCGGCAAACCGTCGGACCTGATTTCGATCCCCGGCGACCTGCAGGAGCGAGAGACGGAAGCGCGCCAGGAACTGCTGGAATCGCTGGCCGATTTCGACGACGCCCTGCTCGAGCAGCTGCTGGAGGATACGGTCCCGGAAAAGCAGGAAATCTATTCACACCTTACGAAGGACCTCGGCGGCGACCTGATCGTCCCTGTGTTCCTGGGTGCCGCCGAACAGATGAATGGCGTCATGCGGTTGATGAAGGCGTTGCGCCACGAAACCCCCGGCCCCGAGACGACCCGCGAACGGCTGGGCGGCGCCTCGGGCGATCCTCTCGTCCAGGTTTTCAAGACCTACCATATGCCGCACACGGGCAAGACCTCGATGGCGCGCATCTGGAACGGTTCCGTGAAAGACGGCATGACCCTTGGCGATCACAAGGTCAGCGGCCTGTTCCGGATGATGGGGCACAATCAGAATAAATTGGCGACTGCAGGAACCGGCGACATCGTTGCCATGGGCCGCATGGAAGAAGTCGCGACGGGCGATCTGTTAAGCGCCGGCGGCCCGGTATCCGGCGTAACCTGGCCGGCCTCCGCGCAGCCCATCTATTCCTTTGCGATCACGCCGAAAAAGCGCGAGGACGAAGTCAAACTCTCCGCCGCCATCGCAAAGCTCACCGACGAGGATTCCTCGATCAGTGTCGAGCACAACCCGGACACCAACGAGATGGTGCTGTGGGGACAGGGGGAAATCCATCTGCAGGTGGCAGTGGAGCGACTGGCCAACCGCTATAATGTGGAGGTCGAAACACGCCGCCCGCAGACTCCCTACAAGGAAACGATTCGCCGGGGAACCAAACAACATGCCCGCCACAAGAAACAGAGCGGCGGCCATGGCCAGTTCGGGGATGTGCATATCGAAATCAAGCCCCTGCCGCGTGGCAACGGGTTCGAGTTCTCGGAGTCCATTACTGGTGGCGCCGTACCTCGGCAATATATCCCAGCCGTCGAGGCGGGGGTCCGCGACTATATGAGTGAGGGACCACTCGGATTCCCGGTGGTCGATTTTGCGGTCAACCTGTTCGATGGCCAGTATCATACGGTGGACAGTTCCGATATGGCGTTCAAGCTGGCGGCGATTGCCGGCATGAAGGAGGCCATGCCGAATTGCGACCCGGTATTGCTGGAGCCAATCTGCGAGATTCATGTCTATGTGCCCAACGCCTATACGGCGAAGGTGCAGGGCCTGATCAGCAAGCGGCGGGGCCAGATTCTCGGCTTCGACGCCAAGGAAGGCTGGTCCGGCTGGGACGATGTGGCGGCCCACATGCCACAGGCGGAATTGCATGACATTATTGTTGAACTCCGCTCCCTGACCTTCGGGGTCGGGACCTACGAATGGAAATTCGATCATCTATCCGAACTGACCGGGCGCCTGGCGGACGACGTCGTCGCCAGCCGGAAGGCCGCATGACGTTGCGCAAACGGCCTGGCAAGCCGTGACCGCAGGTAAATGGTATGAAACGGAAAAGCTTGGTGATGGGATTACCCTGATACGGGAATCCCACATCAAGCCTTTCTTCCGCTGCAACATCTGGCATGTTCGCGGCCGAGACCGCGACATGCTGGTGGATAGCGGCATGGGCGCGGTGTCACTCCGCGACCATGTCCGGCTGGTTTGCGAGCGCTCGCTGCTGGCCGTCGCCAGCCATGCCCATTTCGACCATATTGGCGGCCATCACGAATTTTCAGAGCGCGCGGTCCATGCCGCGGAGGCCGAAATCCTGGCTTATCCGTCAAGGCGCAATACGGTGGCCGACAACTGGGTCAGCGACGAGATGTTCGAAATCCCGCCGGGTCCCGATTATCGCGCGGCCGATTACGAGGTCCAGCCGGCGCCTGCAACGCGCCTGCTTCGCGAAGGAGACGTCGTGGATCTGGGAGACCGCCATTTCGAGGTAATCCACCTGCCCGGCCATTCGCCAGGCTCAATCGCACTGTGGGAACAGGCCAGCGGCATCCTGTTTTCCGGTGATGTGGTTTATGACGGGGAATTGCTGGACAACGCCTATCATTCGAACACCAACCACTATCTCGCCAGCATGGAGCGTCTGCGCGAGATTCCCGTCCGAACCGTCCATGCAGGCCATTTCGGCAGCTTTGGACGGGACCGCCTGCTGGAGCTGGTCGAGGAATATGTCGCAGGACGACGAAACCCGGGTTGCCCGGCCGTGCTTCCGGAATAGTTATTCCTCTGTGAGATTTCCGTGACATCTCCGTCCTAAGAAGGGACGAAGACTCACTCAGGAGCATGCGACATGTTGATAAGGATATCCCGAGGCTGGGAACGGCCGGAGCGCGAGGCGACCGACGAATCCCTTTTCCGCCGCCGTCGCCAGTTGGTGAAAACCCTGGCAGCCGGCCCGATATTGCTTGCCGGAGCGGGAGGAATTCTTACCGCCTGCCAGGACGAGGCAAAGGCGGAACCGGACCCGAGCTCGGACCTCTATCCGGTCCAGCGAAACCTGCGCTACCGGCTCGACCGACCGATTACCGATGAAGAGAAGTCATTAAAATACAATAACTTCTACGAATTCGGCAGCCACAAGCAGATATCATCTCGCGCCCAGGCCTTGAAGATCCGGCCCTGGCAGGTTCGCATCGACGGGATGGTGGAACAGGAGCAATTGATAGACATCGACGATCTGCTCCGCCGCATGCCCTTGGAAGAACGGCTATATCGTCACCGCTGCGTTGAGGCCTGGTCGATGGATGTCCCCTGGAGCGGCTTTCCCATGAAGGCGCTGGTTGACCTGGCGCGGCCTCTGACGTCGGCCCGCTATGTTGTCATGGAAACGGCCATGGATCACGAAACCATGCCTGGCCTGGCCCAGGACTGGTATCCTTGGCCGTATGTCGAGGGG
>JBFFGY010000053.1:0-10234 GCA_041557215.1 Alphaproteobacteria bacterium | reverse complement strand
TCAACCATGCCACTGCCCATGGCATCCCAGGCGCCTTGCATACCCAGCGACCCGATGTAGATGTGGGAGATGATGATGGCGATCGTCACGACGGCAACGATGGAATGCCAAAGTTGCGATAGCTGCATTTCCTCGATCATGGTCAGGCTTTCGGGAAGCCCGAGACCGAAAACATTGAGGACCGCAAAGGTCGGCTCGAAGAGGCCGAAGGTGAAGGGGAACATGAGCGCCAGTCCGGAAACGGCCAGTGAGACGCCGCTCACGATTACGACCCAGAAAATGAATTTCTGGCCGGCGTTGAATTTCCTGGCCGGCGGATGGAGATTCTTCGAGAAGAGCCCACCCGCGACGGCAAGCCATTTGATGTCGATACGCTGCGGAATATTGTCCTTCACCCAGAGCACGAAGATCATGACGACGCCGGCCATAAAGGCAAAGGCAACGTAACTGTGCAACAGCTTTCCGTAATAGGTGATAAAGGCGAAGAACTGATGCATAGCGCTGAAATCGCCTACCGATTCCCCTGATTTACCAAACAGGTAGCGTCCATACATGACGTTCAGGCCAGTCAGCGCGAGCACGATGAAACTGGATGCCGTGAGCCAATGCCCGAACCGCTCAATGCTGTTGAAACGTTCAATCAATTTGCCGCTAAACCCGGAGTCGATCTTGATTCGCCCCCGCACGGCGAAGAACAGGGCCAGCCAGACAACCATTCCAACCAGAAGCCAGCTTCCCAGATTGGCAATCGGGCCGTTCCTGGCGTTTCGCCAGTTCTCGCCCTCCGACTGGATCATCACCCCGGCCTTTTTGTCGGGGATGGAAACCGTGAACTGCTGCCCCTCGCGAACTGCACGCCAGAAATCAGCGTCGCTCTGAGCGCCCAGGGCCTGGCCCGGAACCTCCCCGGACTGCTGTGCCAAGGCTGTCTCCACGCCCGGTCCGGCTATGGTTATCATGCCTACGGTTGCCGCGACGACTGCCGCCATCAGCAGGTGGGCGACCGATTGAAATATGCTCCTGAATTTGGACATTTTCCCTCTCCGGAATTTTAGGAGTACAGGTACGTTAGCGCTGGGCATTCGCCCTTTGGCGAAGATCACCCAACTGTTCTGCCGTCAGGTTCTGGTCCTGTTGCCCCAGATACGTCCCTTTTTCGAACTGCAACGGCCTGTTCTTTTCTTCCTCGCGGCACCCGCTGATCGCCAGCGCCATTAGTAACAGGCCCCCCATCATAACGGGCAATTGTGCAGTTCCAGTTCCACTCATGGCCCAATAAACCCTTTCTTCTCCATTCAAATTCGGCACTTGCGCCTAATACTCCGCGGTGCCCCTAAGGCCGCATCATATAAAGCAGGGGGGGCAGGGCCCGAAAGCCCTCCCCCCCTTCGATCTTTTGCTGCAAGGCCCCGGCCCGGGTCAGCTTCCAGATTTCATCTGGTAGGCCGTCCCCCAACCCCAGGCGCCCGAACCGAATCCACGCGCGACAACGCGTTCGCGGTAGATATTCGATACGACGTCGCCATCGCCGGCCAACAGCGCCTTGGTCGCGCACATTTCCGCGCAAAGCGGCAGTTTGCCCTCGGCCAGTCGGTTGCGACCGTACTTGTTGAATTCGGCCTTGCTCATATCCTCTTCCGGGCCGCCATTGCAGAAGGTGCATTTGTCCATCTTGCCGCGGCTGCCGAAATTGCCGGCACTCGGGAACTGCGGCGCGCCGAACGGGCAGGCATAGAAGCAGTAACCGCAGCCGATGCACAGGTCCTTGGAATGCAGAACCACGCCTTCCTCGGTCGAATAGATGCAATCGACCGGGCAGACGGCGATGCAGGGCGCATCGGAACAATGCATGCAGGCCACCGAAATTGAGCGCTCGCCGGGCTTGCCGTCATTAATTGTGACGACGCGGCGGCGGTTTACGCCCCAGGGTACCTCATGTTCGTTCTTGCAGGCGGTCACACAGGCGTTGCACTCGATGCAGCGCTCGGCGTCACAAAGAAATTTCATGCGTGCCATGATTTATGCCTCCTCACGCTTTCTCGATGTTGCACAGGGTGACCTTGGTCTCCTGCATCTGGGTCACGATATCGTAGCCGTAGGTTCCGACCGTGTTCGACGATTCGCCGAGAACAATCGGATCGGCGCCTTCCGGATATTTGTGACGCAGGTCCTGGCCCTCGAAATGGCCGCCGAAATGGAACGGCATGAAAGCAACGCCTTGTCCGACACGCTCGGTTACCATGGCCTTCACCTTGACCTTGGATCCTTCGGGGCTGTGTACCCAGATCATGTCGCCATCTCGGATACCCATGTTGTTCGCGTCGACCGGGTTGATTTCGCAGAACATGTCCTGCTGCAACTCGGCCAGCCAACGATTGGAACGCGACTCGTCGCCGCCGCCTTCGTACTCGACCAGACGGCCCGAGGTCAGGATCATCGGGAAATCCTTGGAATAGTCGATGTCCTGGATGGACTTGTACTTGGTCGGCAGGCGATAGGCCTTGCGATCCTCGAAGGTAGGATAGTCCGCCACCAGCGCACGATCCGGTGCATAGAGCGGTTCGCGGTGCAATGGTACCGGATCCGCGAAGGTCCAGACCACCGCGCGGGCCTTGGCATTGCCGAAGGGCGCGCAGCCATGCTTTATGGCGACCCTCTGGATACCACCGGAAAGGTCGGTCTTCCAGTTGGTCTTGTCGCCGGCGACCTTCTCGATGGCGGCCTTTTCGTCACCTGTCAGGTCGCCATCCCAGCCCAGCTTCTTGAGCATGGCCATGGTGAACTCCGGATAACCGTCCTGGATCTCCGCGCCCACCGAGTAGGAGCCTTCGGCCAGCAGGTTCTCACCTTCCCGCTCGACGCCAAAGCGCGCACGGAAGTTGAGGCCGCCCTCGGCAACCGGCTTGGAGGTGTCATAAAGGATCGGCGTGCCCGGATGCCCCATTTCCGCCGTTCCCCAGCACGGCCAGGGAAGACCGTAATACTCGCCGTCGCACGGACCGCCCACGGCTTGCAGGGTGGTCTTGTCGAAGGTGTGCTGGTTGGCCATGTGGAGTTTCAGGCGCTCCGGCGACTGGCCGGTATAGCCGATGGTCCAAAGGCCGCTGTTGAACTCGCGGGTTACATCCTCGATCACCGGCTCATTGTTCTCGACCTTTATGTTCTTGAACATCTCGTCGGCGAAGCCGAGCTTCTTGGCGAACAGATAGAGGATTTCGTGGTCGGTCTTGGAATCCCACTTGGGCTCAATGACCTTCTCACGCCACTGCAGCGAACGGTTGGAGGCCGTGACCGAGCCGTAGGTCTCGAACTGCGTTGCCGCCGGCAACAGATAGACACCATCCTTGCGGTCATGCAGTACCGCAGAGACCGTCGGATAGGGGTCGATCACCACCATCATGTCCAGCTTTTCCATCGCCGCCTTCATTTCCTTCAGGCGGGTCTGGGAATTGGGTGCATGGCCATCGAACACCATCACGCGGACATTGTCCGGCTGGTCCATATTGGCCTTGTCTTCCAGCACGCCGTCGATCCAGCGCGAGACCGGAATACCTGCCGATTCCATCAGCTTCTCGTCGGCGAAGCGGCCCTTGATGTACTCGTAGTCAACACCCCACACACGGGCCCAATGCTTCCACGAGCCGGCAGCCAGGCCATAGTAACCCGGCAGCGAGTGGCTGAGGACGCACATGTCGGTCGCGCCCTGCACGTTGTCATGGCCACGGAAGATGTTGGCGCCACCGCCCGCAGTGCCCATGTTGCCCAAAGCCAACTGCAGGACGCAGTAGGCGCGGGTGTTGCTGGAGCCATTAGTATGCTGCGTGCCGCCCATGCACCATACGATGGTGCCCGGCCTGTTATTCGCCAGCAGTCGCGCGACGCGCTTTATCTGCGAGCCAGGCACGCCGGTGACGCGCTCGGTCTCTTCCGGCGTCCACTTGGCGACTTCCTTCTTGATATCCTCCATGCCCCAGACGCGGCTGCGGATGAATTCCTTGTCCTCCCAGCCGTTCTCGAACACATGCCACAGGATGCCCCAGATCAGGGGGACGTCCGTGCCCGGACGGAACCGGACATACTCGTCGGCATGGGCCGCCGTGCGGGTAAAGCGCGGATCGCAGACGATCAGCGGCGCATTGTTCTGCTCCTTCGCCTTGAGGATATGCTGCATCGCGACCGGATGCGCCTCGGACGGGTTGGACCCGATCAGGATCATCGCACGGGAATTGTGCATGTCGTTGTAGCTGTTTGTCATCGCGCCATAGCCCCAGGTGTTCGCAACACCCGCGACCGTGGTGGAATGGCAGATACGGGCCTGATGGTCACCGTTGTTCGTGCCCCAGAAGGCATAGAACTTGCGGAACAGATAGGCCTGTTCATTGTTGTGCTTCGCCGAACCGAGCCAATATACCGAATCCGGCCCGGATTCTTCGCGGACCTTCAGCATCTTGTCGCAGATTTCGTTGATCGCGTCTTCCCAGCTGATGGCCTTGTACTTGCCGTCGACCAGCTTCATCGGCGTCCGCAGGCGGCGCTCGCCGATCGCGTGTTCACGTACCGACGCGCCCTTGGCGCAATGAGCACCGAGATTGAACGGGCTGTCGAAGCCAGGCTCCTGGCCAACCCAGGTGCCGTTCTGCACCTCGGCCATCACCGAGCAGCCCACCGAGCAATGGGTGCAGATCGATTTCTTGACCTCGATCCCTGCAGTTGCGGCAGCAGCCTCGGCCTTGCGTACCGTGCCGCCGGTCAGGGCGCCGGCCGCGGCGAGACCGCCAGCCGCCAGCCCCGAATTACGAAGGAAGGTACGGCGATCGACCGCCCCGCCCGTCACGCCGGCCAGCGTACGCGAAATGTTGGTGCTGCGTGTCAGCCCTTTGGATTTTTTTCTAAGCATTTCCTCTGTCTCCCGATTATCGGATCAGCGAGCGGTTTTTAGAATTTCGCCAAGTCGTAATAGGTCCGGACATGTTCGGTTTCGCGATAACCGGAGCCCTTCACATCTTCGGCCGAAGCCGCCTCAGCCTTTCCGCCTTTGGTCGCCAGCGCTGCCGCGCCCGCAACGCCGCCAAGGCCAGCAACCTTCAGAAGATCGCGGCGTGCGACCCGCTGCTTCGTCGATTCCGTCTTCATTGCCTCAACCTTTCTCTCTTAATCAACGCACAGCCGCCATAATCGGGATGCCCCCCGGTTCAGGCCGCCATCTCGAATGCAGTGGACTCGATTTCCGTAAAAACACGGCCAACCGCACCCACCGTCCTGTAAAAACTTGCCTTCTTCGCCACTTCGAGGTCGGCGAAGAACTGTCCTGCCCACGGACCGAGATGCGCATCGAAGAAATTGCGCTGAGTGGGCAAATCCGCAGGCTCGCCGAAGTCGCCCTCGATCAGCCCTGCCATCATCTCGCAAAGCGATGCGATATGATCCTCTGGCTCCTTTATTCCTTCGGCGCGGGCGATGCCCAATTCGGCCATATCGCCACGCAGCCGCGCCAGCGGCTTTTCGTAAACAAAGCCTGTCAGGTAGTATGAGCCGTAAGGCATCAATTCGCCCCGGCCCACGCCAATGAAAAGATCGTGATATTCGTCATCCACCGCGGAAGGATCGGTCGCGGACGCGGCCGAGGCCATGGCACCCAGCGCGCGCGCCAGATCGCTGGCCCCATCGCCTCCCAGTCGCGCAATGTCGTCAAGCACGGCGCGGGTGGGGATTCTTGCCAGCAGCGCGGATAGCAGCCTGTAGAGCTGCGCACGCATTCGGTCTTCTTCGGATATTTTGACCGCGCCAGGCACGGTCGCCGCCTCTTCGCTCACAGCGAATCCAGCCCTCGATTGTTTCCTCCCAACTGCGACAATTTATGCCAACGGGGTATCCCGGTCAACGCAAAGTGTAGGAAGAATGATTAGAAAACGGCCAGATAATTCGTTCAAAAACAATAATATTTGTGAGGAAAACTACCGCCGGTGCAGGTTCGGCGCCCACCCTCAAAAGGTGCCGGGACCACGATAAGCGACAACAATTCAAAGGGTTCGCGCGCTTTACCCAACCTCCGGATCGCCTTCGGATTCTTCCTCGGGAGTATCGAGGCACTCCTTCCGTTCCCGCCCGGTTTCGTCACCCTCTGTCTCGCCGACAGCTTGTTCGCCAGCCTCATCGGATTTCATCGTCCCGGTTTGGTCGGCCTCAGCCGGCTTCTTTTCGTCAAGCCCATAGCCCCTGCCGGGTTCCCAAGCGGATTTCATCCCTTCGACGATCATGGCGGCGTTTGTGTAGTCCTCGCCATATTCCACCATTTCGTCGATGATGTTGAACATCGGGTCGCTGGACCACAGCTTGCGCAGCGCCAGCCGCCGCAAGGCCGCGGGCACCCCATCCTTCATGAAGGGGCTGAAATCGGATTCGGCCGTGAGGGACTCGATATCCGGCAGGTCCAGCCCTTCCGGCACGGCTTCCGCAGGCGTGGCCTCAGCCAGTGGCTGGTCGCCCGGGTTGCCAGGCAGGGGCTTTTCCCCCGCATCCTTTTCAAGCACCGGCACCGCGCCGCCGCGCTGTTTCCTGGCTTCTGCCTTGCGGCGCGCCCAGCGGCCCAGCTTGCCTTCTTCAGAATTCATGGCCTTCGCTCCATCCGGACCCACGCCCGTAGCGCGGCTTCTCTCCTTGTTCCTTTTCCTTCTTGCCGCGCAACCGGCGTTTCCTGAACGGCTCCGGGGTATGGTGTTTCTCGATGAAGGCCCTGAGCCAGGTCTGAATTTCCTCAGGCATCGGCACGCCTTCGACAATATCCTCGCCGGCATCGGCATAATCCTGCGCTTCGTACGTAGAGACCGTCACAAGGAACGGCACGCAGTCATGCTCGCCCTCATCATCCTGCCTCAGCACCACATAGACCTTCGGCGGATCGGTGGACAGGCAATTGATATAGGCTTCGGTATCCGTCCGCCAAATCTCTATATCCAGCGTGCCGGCAAGATACTGCTCCCGGCCTTCTTCCTGCTTCAGCATTTTCCACGAACCGTGTGGGTCCGCCACGGGCGCGCCTGGCATAACCGCGATCGGCGTCCAGACATGGTCCGCCCAGGGGTGGCTGCTGTCGCGGCGTTCCACGACAATTCCCACCCGCACGCTTTCCATGCGGCTGCTGTCCTTTTGATTCCGCTTCTCGCTCAAGTCTCACCCCTTGAAAACTGCATTCCGGCACAGACATTAGTCTCGCACAACGGCATGGCAAGCGGCAATGTATGCGCCTGACGGCAATGCGCCCTTGGCATCGCGGGATCAAACCGTTAGGGATTGCCTCGGTAACAAGAACCGGCCTGGAATACAAATGACAGAACTCTGGCCCAGCTCCGGCTACCGCCTCCTCGAACAAAGGGCGGACGGGCAACTTAATGTGACGGACGATTTCCTGCGCGCCTATTTCCTCAGGCCCGAGGTCGCGCCGGTCGAGGAATCGCGCGATGCGGAGCGCCAACTGCATGCGGAACTACTGGCCGACCCGCACATGCCGGTTGACCCCGCGCGGCTGGCCGCAATGGGAGATCCGGATGCGGAAGAGAACTACCTGGTCGTGCTGGCCTTCCGCGATCTGCTGCTGAAGGCCGGGACCATCGAGGCCTGCTATCGTGGGCTGTTTGGTGAGAACCAGCCGGCGACGCCGGTGCCGCCGCTCTTCGTCGATCAGTTAGCCCATGTCGTTATGCGCAATATCCTGGAGGGCAACGACGACCCGTTCCGCGCCCGGGCGGCCGAGCTGTTCTTCCGCAAGCAGACCGGCATGAACCAGGACGGCGCCATCCTGCTTGGCGACGAAGAAACGGTGTCCATGTACCGCCAGCACGGTTTCGGCAATATCGGCAAGCTGCTGGCCGAGGCCGGGACGCCCACCCGCCAGGTGGAACTCGATGTGCTGAACGCCAACAATGCCGCGCAATACTGGGACCGCAGCGACCGGTTCGACATGGTGCTGGACCTGACCTTCGGCCGCGAAGGCCTGGACGCGCTCTGCCGCGTGCTGGAGCAGTGGGTGGCCCACTTCTTCGACCTGAAGGTTTCCGTACAGCCGGCCCAGAGCGTGAAGGACGAGCATTGGGTATGGCATGTCGGACTGGACGCGGCGGCCAGCGGGATCCTGAACGATCTCTACAACGGCACGGAAGTGGAGGAAGAGCGGCTATCCCGGCTGGTTTCGCTGTTCCGGCTGGAATTCGCCGATCCGCAGGCCATGTTGCCGCGCATTGCCGGGCGGCCGGTCTATCTGGCGCTGGCCATGGCCGAGGACAAGACGGTGCGGCTGAAACCGCAGAACCTGCTGGTCAACCTGCCGGTCGCGGAAACGGTCTAGGGGCGGTATAGTTTTGAGTAGTTCCGCGTTAGGTGACGTGAATAAAAAGAGGCAGAAAAGATGAACGAAGACAGCTTCAACATGAGTATCCGAAAATTCCTGAAGAAAGTCGGCGTGACCTCCCAGCGCGAGATCGAGCATGCGGTGCAGGAGGCGCTGGCCGCGGGCAGGATCGGCAGCGGCGCGAAGCTCAAGGCCAAGGTCGTGTTGAGCATCGATGGCGTCGGCCTGGAAGTGCCGATCGAAGGCGACATCGAACTGGAATGACGGCGCGGAAACGCCAGACGCTGCTGGACGGCCGCGGCGCGCGGATCGTCGCCATCGCGATCGCCCTGGCGGGGTTGGCCTTCCTGGGCTGGATTCACCGCGATGACCTGTTCCCGCCGGAACCGGGAAGCTTGGCGGGCGATCCCAGGCAGGCCGCCTTCAAGGCCTGCTTCGCGCCGCAGGCAGCGCGCATCGACAGGGACGAGGACAGCGGCCGGATCGACGCCGAACAGGCCGCCCTGTTCAGGAGCCGCGCCGAAGCCCTTTGCGCCGACCAGGCGAACAAGAGCGGCACGGGGCCGGGGCTGCCGCGAGAATGAGGGTAATCTCAATGCAATATTTCAAGGCAAAATTTGCGAAATGGCGAAGCTGATCTGTGACTATGCGGCGGTCGAGTCCTTGCTGCACCAACTCATCAGCCAAGTGCTGGAACTTGGCGGCCGAATCAGCGCCGACGCCGAGATCGTCTGCAAGGGCGGAAATCTGAGCATCGAATGCAGAACTGATGTCAGCCCTGAAGCCGAGCTCGTCTTCGTGCCGGAAACGGCGTTGATTCCGATGTCCCGCGTTTCAATGTCGGTGCAGGACGACCAGCTTGTCATACATGCCATTGAAGGAGAACTCGATTCGAAGCGGCGTTCCCTCCTCGACCTGATGGTACATTTGTTCAATCTGACTGGAAAGATAAGGGATTTTAGGGCGTCGTCACCGCGACTGTCCCTTCTGGGGCATGGACATATTCTGGAACATCTCCTTGCTGGCAGACACAAACGGGAGCCCCAGCCCGCACCCGGCACACCCGAATTTGGGGCGTTCGTCGCCGATCTCTTCTTTAAGTCCAGAGTTCTGGGGTACAGTTTTTCGGGCGATACCGAGAAGACCTTGGCACTCATGCCGATAATCGATTCACTGAATCACCACCCTATGGGCACCGACTTCCGTAAAACCAAAAAAGAAAAGGGCGCAGCCGGTCTGGCCGTCCGCGCCAGCCGCCCCGTCGCCGGGTCAACGGAATGCTTTGCCATATATGGGTTTTACGACACTCTCGACAGCTATTTGCAATACGCCTATGTCGACCAGAACACCCGCTTCCTGCGCTCCGTGCCGTGCGAATTGAACGTCACCGGGGTCGGCAGGGTGACCGTTCAAGCGCGGGCTGCGGCGAAATATGACGGGCCACTGGCCAAGGAAATTCGCAGCCTGAGGATATTCATGCCGCGCGTGACACTGCTGGCGCCGGACCATATCCAGCTTTCTCACCTGATCATCCCCTGGCCGGAAAGACGGTTCGCGTTGCGCCGCGTGCTGGCCGAGATTTTCAAGATGCTGGATCCGTCCCGTCCGGGCAATGCATTGATGGCCGGTATTGCCCAGGCCGAACGAGACTTGCTGGCGCAGAATCTGGCTTATTATAACGAGCTCGAGAGAATGATCGATCCCAGCCTGCCGGACAGCACTGCGACTGCGCTCCGTCAGCTGGTATCCATACAGCGTGCACGGATTCAAGCCTATATCGATGCGATAAACCAGCCAACCGGCGCCTGATCACGGTTCTCATTAATTTCTGTTTTCCTTCGCGCGCTCGGCCAGGATGCGCGCCCTTTCCCGTTCGATCTCCTCCTCGCT
>JBFFGY010000052.1:0-10541 GCA_041557215.1 Alphaproteobacteria bacterium | reverse complement strand
CCCGGCTGTTGTGCATTACGAAATCGTAACCGGCGACAAGCTGCGTATAGGTTTTCTGCCAAAGGGTTGCGGCAGTGAGAATATGAGCGGCCTGGTCATGCTGCCGCCCTCGGCCGGAATTTCAGGGGTCGAGGAATATGTAGTTCAAAAAGTAAAGGACGCAGGCTCAAATCCATGTCCGCCGGTTGTGGTCGGCGTAGGCTTGGGAGGCACCTTTGAAAAGGCTGCGTTACTGGCCAAAAAATCTCTCATGCGGCCCTTGGGCAAAGGAAATTCAGATCCAAAGGTTGTTGAAATTGAGCAGAGAATTCTGGAAAGAATCAACCGGGAAGGACAGGGTGTCATGGGCTGGGGCGGAGTAAATACAGCCCTGCCGCCTATACCTGTCGCATCCTTGCCTTACTCTGTCGCGGCGGTGCTAGGGGGAATATGTCAGGCATGGTAACCGGCGGAATTGGAGGGCGTTCACAACGATCCCGCCAAGATAAACCGTTCCGCCTGAGAGGTCTCATCGATGCCGGTCAGTCTCGTCACGTCCCGCCGCACGCGGCGGACTTTTTATACTGCTCGTGTCGAGGAGCAGGGCGTTTCCGCCTATACGGTCTATAACCACATGCTGCTGCCGGCAGCCTTTCGGTCACTGGAGGAAGATTACTGGCATCTGGTCGAACATGTTCAGCTCTGGGACGTCGGTTGCGAGCGGCAGGTTGAACTCAAGGGACCCGATGCCGCTCGGCTGGCCCAGGCTATGACGCCGCGCGACCTGGGCCGTGCCGTGGTTGGTCAATGCCTCTATGCACCGCTCGTGGATGAGAACGGCGGCATGATCAACGATCCGGTGATCCTGAAGCTGGCCGAAGACCGGTTCTGGTTGTCTATCGCCGACTCCGATGTGTTGCTGTGGGCGAAGGGTTTGGCTCACGGTCTTGGGCTCGATGTCAGCGTCCGCGAGCCGAATATCTGCCCGCTGGCGGTGCAAGGGCCGAAAGCCGACGACGTGATGGCGGCAGTGTTCGGGGATGACGTCCGGGCGATCCGCTTCTTCCGTTTCGCGATGCTGGAATTCCAGGGCCATCCGCTGGTGGTCGCCCGTTCGGGCTGGAGCAAGCAGGGCGGGTTCGAGGTCTATGCCGATGGCGCCGGGGTCGGCCTCGCGCTCTGGGACGCGTTATGGGAGGCCGGCCAGCCGTTAAATATAGGGCCCGGCTGTCCCAACCTGATCGAGCGGATCGAGGGTGGGCTGTTGTCTTACGGCAACGATATTCTCTATGGCGAGAACCCGTATGAATGCGGTTTGGATAAGTTTTGCAATCTCGACCAGCCGATCGAATTCATCGGACGCGCGGCGCTGGAGAAGATCATGGCGGAGGGCGTGACCCGCAAGATTCGCGGCTTGCGCATCGACAGAGATCCGCTGCTGCCGGCAGCCGAGCCCTGGCCGGTACTCGGGGCCGGGCACCGGATCGGCGAGGTCCGCTCGGCTGTCTGGTCGCCGCGGCTTGGGGCGAATATTGCCAACGCCATGATAGCGCGCGACTTCTGGCCGGCCGGTACGAAGGTGGAAGTCGAGACGTCTGGCGGCCTGGCAATAGGTATCGTTACCGACCTGCCGTTCGTTTGATGGCGGATTAGCCCTCCGCTATTCCTGCTTTTCGCAGCCCGTCCCGGTAACGTTCGCGATCCTCGCGTCTCAGGAACTGGGGGATGACATTGTCGGATTTCAGGGTAAATCCCGGTTCCAGGCCGCGGATTTCGTCGGCTTCCCATTGCGCTTCCCCGATCCGTCCCATCAGCGCGTAGGTCGCGGCAAGGAAGCTGTGGCAGGTGATCAGGGCGGGATCGCGGGTGATGCATTCGCGGAATTCGGAGATTGCCTGTTCGTATTCGCCCAGGATGAAATAGGCCCGGCCCAGTATGTCGATATAGGCTGCCGAGTAACGGGGATTCAGGCGCATCGCCTTGCGCATCGCCTGCACGGCCCCGTCACCGTCGCCCGAAAAGAACAGGATATTGGCGAGCGCGGCGTAGCCATCGGAATAGTTGGGGTCGTGCCGGATGGCGCTTTCCGCGGCGACGCGGGCCTTGTCATGATCGCCCTTGCGCAGCCAGGCGATGGCCATGGCGAAATGGGCCTGGGGCAGGGCGGCGTTCAACTGCATGGCACGCTCGCCGTAACGCAACGCCTCGGCGATATCATGCTCGATATCGGCCGAGCGGAAGAAGATGCCGCTGGCGGTGTAGGTAAATGCCATGGCGGCGTAGGCGCGGGCATAATCGGGGTCGAGCGATAGCGCCCGCAGGTAATATGTCCGGGCCTGTTCGATGCTTTCCGGCGTGTACTGGCGCAGCGCCTCGGTGCCGCGCAGATAGAGGTCGTAGACCTCGGGTGAGGTTTCCGGGTCGGATTTCCGTAACTGGGTCCGCTCGTCGGCGGTCAGTTCCAGCGCCAGTGCCGAGACGATTTTGCGCGTTACATCGTCCTGCAGCGCGAAGATATCCCCAAGCTCACGGTCGTAACGCTCGGCCCAGACATGGCCGCCGGTGTTCGCGTCGATCAACTGTGTGTTGATGCGCACCCGGTCCCCTGCCTTGCGCACGCTGCCCTCCAGCACATAGCGCACACCCAAATCCCGCGAAACCTGCTTTACGTCGACGGCTCGGTTCTTATAGGTAAAAACAGTATTCCGGGCGATCACGAAAAGCCCCGACAAACGGGACAGGTCGGTGATCAAATCGTCTGTTACGCCGTCGCTGAAATAGTCCTGCTCGGCATCGTTGCTCATATTGGTAAAGGGCAAAACCGCGATCGAGGGCTTGTCGCCCGGCACGGTGCCGTCCAGAGAAGGCATCCGCTCCGGCGGCGGTTCCGCGGGCCGCATATGCCAGAGCCCCAGACCCGACGCCGCGACCAGAATCAGCCCCAGGGCGGCCATGACCAGTCTGCGCCGTGGAATTCGTTTGCGGACAGGCGTGGAGGCCGCCTGGCCCAAACGCACCTGCCAGACATGAACCGGTGTTGGGATGTTTTTCAGAGACTTGGAGCCAAAATCCTCAAAGGTAACATTAAGGCGACCGCGCACCTGTTCGTAAGCTGCAGCCGAGAGACAGATGCCACCGGGCTTTGCGATACCTTCCAGCCGCGCCGCCAGGTTGACGCCGTCGCCCAGCAGGTCGCCATCATGCTCGAAGACGTCGCCGAGATTGACGCCGGCGCGGAAGACGATCTGGCGTTTCGGCTCTACAGCCGCGTTTCTCTCCTCCATGCCTTCCTGAAGCGCGATGGCGCAGCGCACGGCGTCGACGACGCTGGGGAACTCGATCAGTAGGCTATCGCCCGCCGTGTTGGCGATACGGCCACGGAATTCAAGGATAGTAGGGTCGATGAAGTCGGCGCGATGGTGACGCAGGGCGGTCAGCGTCGCTTCCTCGTCCACCGCAACCAACCGGCTGTAGCCGGCCACATCCATGGCGACTATCGCCGTTAACCTGCGAAGCGCCTCGGCCTCTGCCATTCTTTTCCCCGACTCCTACCCTGCGTGGAAGCTTAGCGCGAAATTCCAGCCCGCGCTACAGCAGCGGAAGCGAGCGGCGTGAAGTTCGGAGCAGATGGCCGACAATGTGCTAGACCAGCGAATCCTTGTCCGCGCCAGGATTCAGCATGAAGGCGTTTTTCGCCGTCTCGTGATATGTCGCCCCAAATCCGGCAAGGATTTCGCGGGATTGTTCATCCGGATCGCCCCAGCAGCGGCAGGTGATGCTGGCGCTTGCATCGATACAGGCAGCCAGCGGCGCCTTGCCCTTTTCGTTGGCCAAATGAGCCCTGAAGGCTTCGTTCGTCGCGTAGATTTCAGTCCACTGGCTGACGCCCCGCGACGGATAGTCGACATGATAGCAGATGACGCCCGGATGCTCGTACATCACTGCGCAGAGCTTTTCCTGATTGTCGCGGAAGTCGGCCTCTCGGCCATCCTTCAGGTCCCACTGGATCTTGAGCATGAAAGGCATGGTTCTTTACGCCCTGGTTTCGAGGGGCAGAAACACCGGCTCACGCTCATGTCCTACACTGAACGGGTAATATAGTCCAACGGTATGGGGGCGGGACAAGCCAGCCCATATGACGGCCAGTCCTGCTAGCGGGTCACGTCATCGCCCTCATTTCGGCAGCCCGAAAGTCGGCCTGAATTGCGTGCCGATCCAGTTGCCGGCCAGTGCGCCTACGATCCACACCCAGCCATGCAGGCTGGACGATGCAACGCCGGAAAAGAAGGCGCCGATATTACAGCCATAGGCCATACGGGCGCCGATGCCGAGCATCAGCCCGCCGATCACGGCCGCCAGCAGGCTTTTCAATGGGACTTGGAACACCGGGTCCAGCCGCCCGCCGAAACTGGCGGCCAGCAGCGCGCCCAGGATGATGCCGATATCTGTTATTGACGTGTCGTCGACAAGGATGCCGCCCCTTAGAGCCCCGGCGCGCGCTGCCCAGAATGGGCTGGAAGCTGGGTCCCAGCCCAGGAATTGCGCACTCTCGGCAGCCCAGAGCGTGAAGCCCCATACCACGGACCAGGCATGGCCGGTGATCAGCAGGATGGCCCAGTTACCCAAGGCAAGGATCAAGAGGCTCATAAGAAGGGGCCAGGGCCCGGTCAGCATCCGCCGCCAGGTCGGTGCGACGCTCCAGAGCGATTTCTGAGTGCGTCCGCGACCGAGCCGGTCGAGCAGCAGCCAGACGATCATCAGCAGGTTGATCTGCAAAGTGGTGGAGGCGAACCAGCCGATCTCCTCTCCCAGCGCAATCTGCTTGCTGCCGGCGCTGATCGGCGCCCAGACGTCGCCATAGAGGGTAGCCAGGAAGGCGCCGAGGCAGAAGAAGGCCAGAGTCACCATCATCCGGACGCTGCCGCCGCCCACAGTGAACAGCGTGCCCGAACCGCAAGCGCCGCCTAGCTGCATGCCAATGCCGAAGATGAAGCTGCCGAGCAGCACTTCCCATCCTACCGGCGCCAGTCCGCCGATGACGCGCCCGCCCAGCAGGGATTCGCCGCCTGCCATGATCGGGGCAAAGAGCAGGATCGCGATGCCCACCATTAACAGCTGTGCCTTCACCCCGCCCATGTCGCGCCGAACGAAGGCTTCGCGATAAGCCAGGGCAAACCCGAAAGTCGCGTGATAGAGCGCTGCACCTAAAATACCGCCGATCAGGAACAGGGCGCCGTACCGCCAGTGCCCGCCGTTAATCGAGAGAAAAACCGCACCACCGCCAAGCAACAACAGGGCCGGCAGGGCGGCCGGCCATTGGGTCGGTAAAGGAATGGGCTTGCGGACGGCAGTATCTGTCATGACGGTTTTCCCTCTAACGGCGACTCTCTCGATCGATGTTAGCGCCATAGGGGGAGGATGCAAGCTGACCCGAATGGAAAGCGTCGATTCTTTTTGATTTTGGCACCGGCTGCGGTAAGCCGGCGTGGCGGTAACAGAGGGTGGTAGGGGGATGTCTCGCGGAACCGTTTCAAGACGGCTAGCTGCAATCCTGGCGGCGGATGTCGTTGGTTATAGCCGCCTCATGGGCGCCGACGAGGTCGGCACCTTGCGGGCCCTGAAGGCGCATCGCAGTGAACTGGTCGACCCGGCGATAAAGGGCTACAATGGGCGTATCGTGAAGACGACCGGCGATGGTATGCTGGTCGAGTTTCCCAGTGTCATCGATGCAGTCAGTTGCGCCGTATCCATTCAGCGCGGGATGATCCGCCGCAATGGCAGCGTCCCGGAAGACCGGCGTATCGTTTTCCGGATCGGTATCAATATCGGCGATATAATTATCGATGGCGGCGATATTTTCGGTGACGGCGTCAACGTCGCTGCCCGCCTGTAAGCGATACGCGAGCCCGGCGGTCTGTGCATCTCGCGGGCCGCGAACGATCAGATCTGCGACAGGCTCTCGCTCTCCTTTGCGGACCGTGGGGAACAGGCGTTGAAGAATATTTCCCGAAGCGTCGGCGTATTCGGGCTTGGCGCGGAGGATATGGCCATTATCCCTGAGGGGGAATTAACCGGCGGACTTTCTTCTCCCGAGAATGCCAATATCCCGGACGACATTCAGCAGGAAATCCGATTCTGCATGGCACCGGACGGGGTCCAGATCGCCTATGCCAGCGTCGGATCCGGGCCGCCTCTGGTCAAGGCGCCGAACTGGATGAGCCATCTGGAATATGAATGGGAGAGTCCTTTCTGGCGCCATCTGTTGCAGGAACTCAGCGCGACCCGGACGCTCGTCCGTTTCGATCAACGGGGGGAACGGTCTATCCGACTGGGACGTCGAGGATATTTCCCTGGATGCTTTCGTGTCCGACCTTGAAACGGTTTTAGACAGATTGGGGCTGGAGCGTTTTCCGCTTCTCGGTATTTCGCAGGGATGCGCGATTTCGGCGGCCTATGCAGTCCGTCACCCGGAACGCGTCAGCCATCTCATATTGCTCGGCGGCTTTACCCGTGGCGCGTATCATCGTGGCCGGGCCAAGAAGGAACAGGCCGAGGCAATGCTGACCCTGATCCGTTATGGCTGGGGACAGGACAACCCTGCATTCAGGCAGATGTTTACCTCGCGCTTCATCCCAGATGGCACGCCCGAACAGGTGGAATGGTTCAACGAGATGCAGCGCAAGAGCACGTCAGCCGAAAACGCGGTGCGCCTGCGTGACGCCGTTTGCGATTTCGAGGTGACCAGCCTGTTGCCTGAGGTCAAGGCCCTCACCCTGGTTCTGCACTGCAGGGATGACTTAATTGCGCCCTTCAGTGAGGGCCGTAGGCTGGCCGCCATGATCCCCGGGGCGAGGTTCGTGCCGTTGGAGGGGAAAAACCACCTGCTTCTCGAGCACGAACCCGCTTGGGGTCATTTTCTTACCGAGGTGCGGTCGTTCCTGCGGGAGGAAGGTTGACGGGCTATTTCAGCTCGACCGCGTAGCTCTCCAGCTTTGGCAGATCCTTGACCAGGCCGCGCTCCTGCAGGAAGGCGCCGAAACGCTGGTAGCGGCTGACGTCCAGCGCACCGGGGCGCAGGGCAAAGCGGGCAACGGTGTCGCGCCAGGCGCGGCGGTTCAGTTCGTTGTCCAGCTTGTCCGGGTTGCTTGCGCGGAAGACTTCCCACGCCTCGTCCGGCCGGTTGACGATGAACTGGGTCGCTAGTTCCAGCACATCGACGAACCTGCGCAGCGCGGGCTCTTTCAGTAGCTTTGTGTTGGTAACGACGATCAGTTCATCGTAGGCCGGCACGCCTTCCTCTTCGGGATAGAAGGCGCGGCCGGGATGTCCTTCGATATCCATCTGGTTCAGCTCGAAATTGCGGAAGGCGCCGATCACACCGTCCACCTGGCCCGACAGGATCGACGGCGACAGCGAGAAGTTGACGTTGATCAGTTCCACGTCCTTCAGGGAGAGCCCGTGGTTTTCAAGCATCCGGCCCAGCAGCGCATCCTCGAAACCGCCGATGGAATAGCCGATCTTCTTGCCCTTCAGGTCCGCGATGGTCTTGATCGGCCCGCTGCCCAGCACCACAAGCGAGTTCAGCGGCGTGGCCACCAGGGTGGCGATGCGCACAAGCGGCAGGCCTTCCGCCGCCTGCATATGCAACTGCGGCTGGTAGCTGACCGCGATCTCGGCCTTGCCGGCGGCGACCAGCTTGGGCGGCAGGTTGGGGTCGGCGGGCTCGATCAGGAATACATCCAGCCCGGTTTCCCTGAACATGCCCTTCTCCTGGGCGACGATCAGCGGGCCATGATCGGGATTGACGAACCAGTCCAGTAGGACGGTAAGTTTCTGGCGCGCCGACGCAGTATTTGATATCGCGCCAAAGGCAATCAGGAATGCCATAATGAAAGATAGATAAGTCTGTTTCTTCACCTGTTTTCTCCGATATTTGAAGGGCTGGTTTCAGTTGTTATTCAGCTTGCCGCCACTTTCGGCCAACCAGGGCAGGGCCCGGGTCAAAAGCCGGTCGACAGCGAAATAGAGGGTGATCGCCAGGAGCGCGAGGACGAAGAGTGCCGCGAACATCAGGTCTGTCTGCATGCGCGCATTGGCCTGTAGCATAAGATGGCCAAGTCCGCTGGCCGAGCCCACCCACTCGCCGACGACGGCGCCGATCGGCGCGACCGCGGTGGCGACCCTGAGGCCCGAGGCGAAGGCGGGCAGGGCGGCGGGCATACGGACATGCCGCAGCACCGTCCAAGGACTTGCCCCCATGCTGCGCGCAAGATCCATCCAGCCTGGCTCGGTGCGCCGCAACCCATCCAGGAAAGCCGCGGTGACTGGGAAGAAGATGATGAGTGTCGCCATTGCGACCTTGGACGCCATGCCGTAGCCCAGCCAGAGCACCAGAACCGGCGCCAGGGCGAAAACTGGAACCGCCTGGCTGACCACCAATACCGGCATCAACCAGCGCCTTATCCCGGCGGCGTAATCCATCGCGGTCGCGCTGGCCGCGCCAAGGATGGTGCCAAGGGCGAGGCCCATCACGATTTCCGCGGCCGTGGTGATGGCATGTTCGGCCAGCAGAGGCGCCTGGCCGGCGACCGCCAGGATGACCCGGCCCGGTCCCGGCAGGATATAATGCGGCGTGCCGGTTATCCAGACGACTGCCTGCCATATTGCAATCAGGCCGACGGCGAGGACCAGGCCGCGCAGGGGGGCGGCGTATCTCATGCGGTGGCCTCCCGCGCGCTGGCCAGCCGGGTCAGCAATTCCGCTTGCAGTGCCAGGATGCCGGGATCACGGGGATCCCGGGGCGGATCACCAACCGGTACCAGAGCTTCGTCCAGGCGCGCCGGCCGGCCGGCCATGATATGGATTCGGTGGCCCAGCCTCAGGGCCTCCAGCGGATCGTGGGTGACCAGAAGCACTGTTCTGCCCTGCAGCAGGTCCGCTGCGGATTGCTGCAATTGATAGCGTGTGACGGCATCCAGCGCTGAAAAAGGCTCGTCCATCAGAACGACCGGGCGATCCTCCATCAGAGTGCGGGCCAGCGCGGCCCGTTGGCGCATTCCGCCGGACAGGGCCGCAGGCCGCTCTTCCGCATAACCGACGAGTCCTACCATTGCCAGCAATTCATCTGCCTGTTGAGGGTCTGGATGCTCGCCACGTAACCGTGCCCCCAGCATTATGTTTTCACGCACGGTCATCCAGGGCAGCAACAGGTCCTGCTGGGCCATCCAGGCGTATCGTCCTGCAAGCGGCTTGCCGTCCGAACACCGGATATCGCCTTTCTGGCCTTCGGCCAGCCCGGCAACCAGCCTGATCAGGCTGGTCTTGCCGACGCCGCTGGGACCGAGCAGGCAGGTCGTCCGTCCCGCGCTCAGGGTAAAGTCCAGCGCGTCGAACAGAATCGCGCCGCCATAAGTCAGCCTTGCGGCGTGAACCTGGACGGAAAACGGTTCTGCTAAGATGGAGTTTCTCACGATGCGCATCCCTTGCGCCGGCATTACCCGGATCAGGTTCTAAGGGTCGTCCCGCTTCCCTGGGACCTCTCAGCCGCTACTCCGGCTCCCCTTGCTGAAGGTTGGCGCGACTATGGCCTGTTCGACATCGATTGGCAAGTGGCCCGTTTACGGCTATCTGTAATGCCCATGAAGCGGTTTTTCTTTCTAGCGGCCCTCGCCCTCCTGCTGGCGCCGGCGATATCGGCGGGGCAGGGGATGCTTGCCAATTTCGAAAGGGGCGAACTGGCCATCGTCACGGCCAGTGGCAGACATGAATTTACCGTTGAACTTGCCCTGACGACTGCGCAACATCAGCAGGGACTGATGTTCCGGCGCGAAATGGCGCCCGACGCCGGCATGCTATTCGATTTTGGCCCACGCCCACGACGCGCGTCGATGTGGATGAAGAATACTTATATCCCGCTGGATATGCTGTTCATCAAGGCGGACGGCCAGGTCGAAAGCATCGCCGAGCGAACCACCCCCCATTCGCTAGAGGCGATTTCGTCGCGCGGTATGGTGCGGTACGTGCTGGAAATCAGTGGTGGCACGGCCGCCAAATTGGGTATTGCGCCGGGCGACCGAGTGGAATTGCCGACCCAAAACTAGATTTTCGTCTCGGTTGGCTGCAGCGTGATGGTTTCCCAGTTGTTCCCGGCTGCCATCATGCAGGTCAGGCCTGCCGGCGTGGTATAGACGATCGTGAAACTGCCGCCGGCGGTCGAGGCCAGAACTTCTAACAGCGAGCCGTTTGTCGCCAGGCCCATGGCAACCGGTTGTTCGTGGTACTTGCCGGCCAGATGGCCCAGCATCTCGTCGCGTTTGCCGCAGGCCATGGACTCTTCGGCCGAAGCTGGCATCGCCGCGCTTGCGGCCATGAGAGAGATGGCTGGGAGAAGGAAAGATAGACGCGACATGGCCGGGTTCCGTTAATTATTGTAGTGTCGAAGGAGTCGTTTACCGGGCCAACCATATCGCCTTATGGTTAATGTCCGATTAATTGCATATTTCAAGGTGCGGCAGACATTGCAATCCGTTACGTCAGATCGTATTTTCCTGCCGCTCGGGGTG
>JBFFGY010000051.1:0-10751 GCA_041557215.1 Alphaproteobacteria bacterium | reverse complement strand
TGAAAGCCGGCCGGAACGCAATTTGGGGGGACAGGTGGCCGTATCCACCGAGCCTGGACCGCGCCGCGAGCGCGGTCGTAAAGAGCCTGTGGGAACGGGCCGCAACGGGCGGCGCGACGGGGGTTTTTGCGCCGCGCTGGACCTGGGTACCAATAATTGCCGGCTACTGGTGGCGCGGCCTGCGACGGCCGGATTCCGCATCGTCGACGCCTTTTCGCGGGTCGTGCGCCTTGGCGAGGGGCTCGAGGAAACCGGCCGCTTATCCGAGCAGGCGATGGAACGCACCATCGACGCCTTGCGCGTCTGCGCCGCCAAGATCGAACGGCGGGGCGTTACGCGCGGCCGCTATGTCGCCACCGCAGCCTGCCGCAACGCCGAGAACTGCGACGAATTCATCGCCCGGGTAGAGGATCGCACCGGCCTTGTCATCGAGACGATCAGCGCGGAGGAAGAGGCGCGGCTGACGGTCGCCGGCTGTTTTCCGCTCCTCGACGCGGACGTTTCCCGGTCCATCGTATTCGACATCGGCGGTGGCAGTACCGAAATCATGTGGCTGGCCGGCGATGGCGGCGCCCAGGAGATCGTCGACTGGGTCTCTTTGCCCTTCGGCGTGGTTTCGCTGACGGAGCGGTTCGGGCAGGGGCCTTTCGAACCGGCGTTATGGCGGAGAATTGTCGAGGAGTTGAAGGACCACCTGGTGCCGTTCTGCGATGCCCATGGCATTTCCGAGCATGTGGCGCAGTCGGACGTGCAGATGCTGGGCTCGTCCGGCACGGTAACCACGCTGGCGGGACTGACGATGAAGCTGGTCCGGTACGACCGGTCCCGTGTGGACGGATCGTTTCTCAACTTCCGCGACGTCCATTCTCTGGCGGCGGAACTCAGCGCCATGACGGCCGAGGATCGTGCCGCCCACCCATGTATCGGCACGGAGCGCGCGGACATGATGGCGGCCGGCTGTTCCATACTGGAGGCGATTTGCCGGCGCTGGCCGGTCGGTCGGCTGCGGGTGGCGGATCGCGGGGTTCGCGAGGGAATCCTGGTGGATCTTATGGGGCGCAAGGGCGTGCCGGGGGCAGCGCGTAATGGTTGAACGCAGGAAGGGCACATCGGGCCGCGGCGCGCCGCGCGGCGTCCATGTCCGGGTCAAAACCGCCAAGGGCCGAAAGCTTTCCTCCAAATTTTGGCTGGAACGGCAGCTGAACGACCCCTATGTGGCCGAAGCGAAACGGCTGGGCTATCGCAGCCGCGCCGCCTTCAAGCTGGCCGAGATCGACGACAAGTACCGGTTCCTGAAACCCGGCGGCCGCGTGGTCGACCTCGGCGCGGCCCCGGGGGGCTGGGTGCAGGTGGCCCTCGAGCGGATCGGTGGCAAGGGCCGCGTCGTCGGGATCGATCTGCAGGAGATAGAGCCGATTGCCGGGGCGGATCTGCTCGTCGGGGATTTTCTGGACGAGGATGCGCCGGCACGGCTGAAGGCGCTGTTGAACGGACCGGCCGACGTCGTGCTGAGCGATATGGCCGCGGCCTCGACGGGGCATCCGCAAACCGATCATCTGCGCATCATCGCGCTGGCCGAGGCGGCGCTGGATTTCGCGCTGGAAATCCTGGCGCCCGGCGGGGCCTTCGTCGCCAAGGTTCTGCAGGGCGGCAGCGAGCGGACGTTGCTCGAGACCATGCGGCGCAATTTTGCGAAGGTCGCCCATGTGAAGCCGCCGGCAAGCCGAAAGGATTCGGCAGAACTCTATGTGGTTGCCACCGGGTTTCGAGGGCGCGATGACAGCCAGGAGGAAGAGGAATGAGCCAGGAACCCGATTGCATCTTCTGCAAGATCGCCGCGGGCGAAATCCCCTGTTTCAAGCTCCATGAGGACGAAAGCACAATTGCCTTCATGGATATCAACCCGGTCAATCCCGGCCATGCGCTGATTATTCACAAGGCGCATCATCAGGACCTGTTTTCGATTCCGGCGGACAATGTCGCCGCCGTCGCAAAGACCGGGCAGAAGATCGGCAAGGCGGTTCAGGCGACGCTGCAGCCCGCCGGCATGAACCTGCTGCAATGCAACGGTCCGGCTGCCAAGCAGTCGGTCATGCATTTCCACATGCATGTCATTCCCCGCCACATGGAAGACGAACTCACCATGAACTGGGAACTGGTGCAGGGCGACATGGACGCGATCGGCGCCTTGGCGGAGAAAATTCGCGCCAATCTCTGAAACGGATGCCCTGCTGGCCTAGGCCAGGTGAGCGGGTATTTCGTGGTCCGGCAGGTTGGTCAGGTCCTTGGCGACCTCCTGCGTGACCATGGCCTTGGCATGCCGGCCCAGCGCACCCCGAAGGTCGCCCAGCGTTTGCGGCGGAGCCACCAGAACCAGCGCTTCGAATTTCTTCTCCAGGGCCGCTTCTTCCAGTGCGGCCGCCACCGACTTGGCAAACTGTTCCTTGGCGAAGCGATGCCAGTCGACGCGGGGCGCCATGGCATGGCGGGCCGTGTCTGCGCTTTCATGTACGCGGCCTGGGCGATCCGCGCCGAGATCGCGAGTCGGGGCCCGCGCTTCGGATTCGCAGAAGCATTTGTCGGAGGCCGGGACCAGCGGCGCGTTCGGGGCGTCGCGTTCGAGCAGGCGGGCCTTGGCGCCGTCGGCGACAAGGACCCAGGTCGTGATTGTTTTGGTAGGCATATCAATCCCCACTATCCAGCGGAAATCTCGCACCCCATTAAACGTCATTCGCCGCGCAAATGCCTTGAGACAGGTCAAAAGAAAGGGCGCCTTGACGGCGCCCAAAAAATAAACAGCTTTGATGGACATCATTCCGATGGATTGATGATGTCCGCGATATCGGGTTCAGCTTCGTGAACCACGTCGCTGTGGGTAAAAACTTCCGATTTTCCATCCAGAAGGCCATTGACTCCATCGATTACTGTTTCATCGATCATACCGTCCTTGTTTGCGGCGTCCTCCAGATGCCCGGCCGCATCGCCTGCCGCTGCGTCGATATCCGCGGTAAGGGCGTCCGCGTCGGCCTGCAGGTCGGCTTTGTCGTCTTCAAGGTCGGCGATCTGGTTTTCCAGCGCCTCCTTATCTGTCTCATAGTTGGGATCTTCCGAATCGAGCGCGCCGATCTGCTCTTGAATGCCGGCGATCTGTTGGTCAATAGCGGCAATCTGGTCCATTAGGTCATTGTAGGCGTCCCAATCCACGTCCTCATAGGCTGTTTCATAGACCACCATGGCGTCCATATAGGCCGCAAGCATGCCGACCCGGGAGTTGGTGTTTGCGTGCGCGAGCCCCTCGCTCGACGCATGTGCGGCGTTTAGCGACCCCATGGCTGACGCCTGAGCGCCATTGGACGACGGGCCTCCCTCGGCATGCCCGTTGGCCTTGCCCGGGTTGTTGTCCTTGCCGTAGCCCTTGCCGGCCGTGGCCGGAGACGGCGCGAACGCCATGGCCACCGCAACGAGCGCAGCCGTGGCCAGATAGCTAAGCCCTGTTATGCGTTTCATATTTCACTTCCCCGTAAAAATTTAACGAACTTTTAATAAAACACGATATTGTAGTGAAAATCAATTGCAGAGGCGGCAGTACGCCACGCTCCACAAGGCCTTGGCAGGGCGGAATTCATGTGTATGATGCGGCGACTTTCAACGGGAGTGATAGATGGAACTGCTTGAAGGTCTGACGTTCGACGACGTTCTCCTGCAACCTGCCGCGTCCGAGGTCCTGCCTGGCCAGGCCGATACTCGCACCAGGCTTACGAACACGATTGAACTGGGCATACCGCTGATTTCCGCCGCCATGGATACAGTGACGGAATGCAATATGGCGATCGCGATGGCGCAGTCTGGCGGAATCGGCGTCATCCACAAGAATATGGATCTCGAGCGCCAGGCCGAAGAGGTCCGGCGCGTCAAACGCTACGAGTCGGGTATGGTGGTCAATCCGATAACCATTACGCCGGACCAGAGCCTGGCGGATGCGCTTCAATTGATGGCGAACCACGGCATTTCCGGCATCCCCGTTGTGACCAAGCGCAGCAATCGCCTGGTGGGCATCCTGACCAACCGGGATGTCCGTTTCGCCACCAATCCGAACCAGCCGGTTAAGGAACTGATGACCAAGCGCGGGCTGGTGACCGTGAATGAAGGCGTGGCCAGCGAAGAAGCGCGCCGCCTGCTGCACGAGCACCGGATCGAAAAGCTGCTGGTCGTGGACGACGATCGCCATTGCGTTGGCCTGATTACCGTGAAGGACATCGAAAAGTCACAGAAGTTCCCCGATGCCTGTAAGGACGAGCAGGGGCGTTTGCGCGTCGCCGCGGCCACAGGGGTGGGACCGGACGGGCTGGCCAGGGCGGAGGCGTTGATTGACGCGGGCGCCGACGTAGTCGTGGTAGATACCGCCCATGGCCATAGCCGGGGCGTCATCAATGCGGTTGGCCAGATCAAGAAAATGAGCAACCGGACGCAGATCATAGCCGGCAATATCGCGACCAAGGAGGGGGCGCAGGCCTTGATCGACGCGGGCGCCGATGCCATCAAGATCGGTATCGGCCCGGGCTCGATCTGCACAACCCGCATCGTCGCAGGCGTCGGCGTGCCGCAGCTTACCGCCATCATGAATGCGGTCCAGGTATGCCGGAATGCCGGCGTGACCGCCATCGCCGACGGCGGCATCAAATACTCGGGCGATCTGGCCAAGGCCATTGCGGCCGGGGCCGACTGCGCCATGATCGGCTCGCTGCTGGCTGGCACGGATGAGGCCCCGGGCGAGGTGTTCCTGTACCAGGGCCGGTCCTACAAGGCCTATCGTGGCATGGGCTCGGTCGGCGCGATGGCGCGGGGGTCGGCCGACCGCTACTTCCAGCAGGAGGTATCGGATGCGCTGAAGCTGGTGCCGGAAGGCGTCGAGGGGCGCGTTCCGTACAAGGGACCGGCGGGGACGGTGATCCACCAACTCGTCGGCGGACTCAAGGCAGCGATGGGTTATACCGGGAACCCGACCATCCGCGACATGCATGGCAATTGCACCTTCGTGCGCATCACCGGCGCGGGCCTGCGGGAAAGCCACGTCCATGACATTACCGTCACCCGGGAGGCACCCAATTACAGGGCCGATAACTGATCGGGACCGGGGATAGCCATGACGCCGGGTGCGCGCGCTGCGGCAGCGATCGAAGTGTTTCAGGCGATTGACGGCGACCTGTCGCGGCCGGCGGATGTTGTGGTTTCAGCCTGGTTCCGGCAGCATCGCTATGCCGGCGGCGGTGACCGGCGGGCCATCGGCGCGCTGGTCTATATGGTTTTGCGGCGGCGTGCCCAGATCGATTGGTGGCTCGGCCATGCCGGATGCGAAGTCGACCCACGCAGCCGGGTGATCGCCGCACTGCTAATCGGCCAATGCTGGGAAGTCGAGGCACTGGAAACGGCATTCGACGGTGGCCAGTATCGTCCCCCGCCACTTACGGAAAATGAAAGTGCTATGGCCCGGCAGCTTTCGGGAAAGGGCTTCGACGACCCGGCACAGCCGCTGCATGTCAGAGGAAATATCCCCTCCTGGATGGAAGAGGAGTTCCGCATCTCGCTGGGAGATGCGTTAGAGGAAGAGCTTTCTGCCCTGATGCAAGAGGCCCCGGTCGACCTGCGGGTGAACGGCCTGAAAAGCGATCGGGACGCGGTGGCCAAAATACTGGCCAGGGAAGGCATCGAGTCGCGGCCGACCCCGTTTTCGCCTTACGGATTGCGTCTCGCCGGCAGGGCCAATCTCTCCGCCAGCAGGTTGTTGCGGGACGGACTGGCCGAGCCGCAGGACGAGTCCTCCCAGGTGGCTGCCCTGCTGACGGATGCGCGGCCCGGACAGACGGTCGTCGATTATTGCGCAGGTGCGGGCGGCAAGACCCTGGCGCTGGCTCCCATGATGGAAAACCGCGGTCGCCTGATTGCCTGTGATCTTTCGGCCAACCGCCTGTCGCGCGCGGAGCCCCGTCTGACTCGGGCCGGCGTTACCATTGTGGAGACTGTGACGCTGGAAGCCGAGGATGGCCTCTGGCCCGGTGCGCCGGTCGGCGCCTGCGACCGCGTGCTGGTCGATTCGCCATGCAGCGGCACCGGTACCTGGCGTCGCCACCCGGAGGGCCGCTGGCGGATATTTACAGACAATTTTACGGAATTCACGGTGCTGCAAGCGCGCATTCTGGGCAACGCCTCGCGGCTGGTGGCACCGGGCGGCAGGCTGGTCTATGGCGTCTGTTCCCTGCTGCCGGGCGAGGGCGAGTCGGTGGTAACCGGATTTCTGGCCAAGCATATGGAATTCAAGGCAATTCCGGTTAACAGGATATGGCCGGGAAGATTGGAAGGCGAGTGTCCGGCAGGGGACTTGTTCTTGCGTCTCAGGCCGGGATGTGACGGTACCGACGGCTTCTTCCTGGCGGTCATGGAACGATCGGACAGAACCGAACCGATACTTTTGGCGCAGTAATAAAATTTAAAAGATATTGTGCGACGATCGCTGCAGATGACGACAGTGTGGAGTTGATCGAGCAATGACCGTCGTGGACCTGCGCATGGCGACACTGGAAGACGCCGAAGCGATCGCCCGGATACATGTTGAAACCTGGCGGAGCTCCTATGCGGGAATGCTGCCGCACGATCTCCTCGTCGGCATGTCGCTGGAAAGGCAGGCCGCCATGTGGCAGCGGATGCTGCGCGGCGGCGAGACGGTAATCGTCGCCGACGACCCGCGCTATGGTGTGATCGGTTTCGGATCCTACGGTCCCAACCGTGCCGCCCGTAGCGATTTCACCGGAGAAGTCTACACCCTCTATCTCCTGCCGGACTTCCAGGGATTGGGCATCGGGCAGGGGCTGCTCAGGGCACTGTTCGGCGCTCTCGCCCGAGAAGGCCACGAGACCGCCCTGATCTGGGTGGTCGCCAACAATCCATCCCGCTTCTTCTACAAAGCCATGGGCGGCCGGCCTGCCGCGCGGCGCGACACCAACATGGGCGGCCAGACCGTTCCGGAAGTGGCGTATGGCTGGGAGAACGTTCACGCCCTGCCGTCGGCGCGGGTTTGACTGGGTACAGATCCGGGAAGAGGCCGGCTTTCCAGCCGAATTATCCTTCGATAACGACGTAATTGCCAGAGAGCACCGGGGTTCGCTGCGCCAGCCTTGGGCCTACTGCACCGATCCTACCACGAGCTGTTCGAAGTCGTGATATCTGGCAAGGCCCTTGTAGACGATGTTCGAAACGTCCCGGATTATGGCGCCCCGCGAACGGATCCAGGCAGTGTAATTGCGCGCCTTGTTCCGTTTTTCGATCACGCCGATGATGGTGTAGGGATAGCTCTTCCCGTCCGGCCCCTTTACGATCAGGATGCCCATGTCGCCGCACAGGCGGGCGGTGCTGCCGGTCTTGTTCAAGACCTTCGTGCCTTCCGGGATGTCTGTGGCGCCCGCCAGGATACGGTTCGAGCCGGGCAGGCCCATCAGCCGCCTGATTTCCTTGGCCCCGGCGATGTCGCCGTTCCATAGGGCATAGAGGAACCGGCTGTAATCATGGGCGGACGCCTTGTTGCGGTATGTCTTGCCGCCGGCCGGGATATATTCGACGACCTGCGTGTCCTGGAAGATGGCGGGATATTGTTGGCGCAGGATGCGCTGGACGGCGGCCGGCCCGCCGACCTGCCGCATGACCCAGTTGGTGGACCGGTTGTCGGAATGCTGGATCATCCGCTGCATATGGCGCCGGCTTTTCCGGCCATATATGAAATCGCCGTTCTTGACCTTTTGGAAGAAGGCCACGGCGATGAAGGGCTTGATCAGGCTGGCCGCCTGGAGGCTGAGATCCTCGTTTATGGTCACCAGTTTCTCGCCGGTGGTGAAGTCGTATACCGACCAGGCGGTGCGTTCGTCGCTGGCCAGCTTGCCTTTCCGGCGGAGTTCCTTGATGTAGCGTTCGACGGCGGTTTCGATATTGCGGACTTCCCGGTCGCGGCGGGCTTCCGGCAAGGGGCTTGGGCGCGTGCGTGCGGCCGGAGGCGCGGTTATCGCGACTTTTTCTGTCGTGCGATCCTCTCCTGCGTTTTCTCCAGAGGCAATGTCTTCAAGCCCTCTTTCTCCGTCGAGCAGGGTCCACCGGCCTTCGCGAACGGGCGCGGCTTCCTGTAGTCCCGCTTCACGCAGGCGTCTGGAATGATCCCTGGCGGCGCGCGCGGCTTCGGTGCTGGTGCCGGACTGGAAATAGATCACGCCGTAAAAATCGCCCTTGGCGACCACCTTGATGTCGTCGGCGATCTCCGGGCCCAGGACGCGCCCGACCGTGCGGCGATATTCCTGTATGCGGTCCAGGTTATGGGCCCAGACATAGGATACGTGATAGCGCGTTTCGGCAGGGGCGCTTTTCGTCGCCACGGGCAAGAATGTGGCGAGCAGCAGCAGAAATAACAGATAGTTGCGGAATCCGGATTTCATTACCTGCACGATACCCTGTTGCTGTCCCGTTTTCGTGCCGAACTTCTGGAGCCCTGCCTGTGACGATCCGAAATAACGTCCGGCCTTGGGGAAATAACCAATCGTTCAGCCGCCTTAATCCTGTAAAGGTCAGTTTTTTGACCCTTACTCTCCAAGCTTCGAATATTTGAATCACAATCCCCGAGTCTTGTGAATCCCCTTTCTGACAAAAAAACGTAAAGAAAAGGCGAATTTTAGGGATTATGCGTGGCGCGGGCGGCATCGGTGCGATTGCGTTCCGCGATAGACGCTCATGTCCGGGCACTGGGAGCCATCTAACGGCTGCAGCCGGAAGTTCGCATTACCCGATGGGCAATGAGACGTGCAATGTTTTGAATTTACGAGAGAAATAAAAATGGCGACCCCACCGGGAATCGACCGAATTTATCCGAAACCGTTGATTTTATACGATTTTATCTTCCACCGTTGCGTACATGTATACTAGTCTTGTAAACTGAATTGCAAGATGCTGGTTTCGGGGGCAGTGACTTGATTTGAAAAAGGGTAGAGTCGCAATTTGAACCTCGCCAAAAAAGAAACGGCTGTAACGTCTGCTTACTGGGAGATCATGGCTGCATTTCACCCCTAAGCGGACGTGGCGCCGGTGCGATCTGGACGACCGCTGCTGACCCAACTCGGACATCCGGCAACTCGCTCAGGTTTTGGTTTCCGATCGGCGGTGGTACGCTAATCTCCGCCTGAAAGGTACCGGGGAGCTACAGTCTGAATCTGGGTTTACGTCTTCCTAGGCGATGTTCGGTGGATGGCTTAGCGTCTGCGCAGGCGATAAGCCCGAACCTGCCCGGACGGGTCGATTATGCCACGGACCTCGACCTGATCGCCAATGCGCGGTGACTTGTCGATCCGCGTGCGCCGGTCGACCAGGAAGGGGACATTGTCGATCGACCACATTCCGGTCATGCGACCGCGGAAGCGGACCTCGCGCCCTACCGGGACCGGCGCGGGTTTGCCGTCGGCATCGCGCGCCCCCTGCACGATCCATTGCCGCAAGAGGCCGATATCCTCCTCTTTTAGCCAAGGCGGCCCGTCGAATGGCATGCGCGGCTGCGCCTTTCCCTCGATGCGGCGAATGATTTCGCTGAGCCCTGGATTGCCAGGGAGGAGGGCGAGCCGCTCACCGCCTGCAACAATGTTAGCGTAACTGTCGAGCCTCAACCTTTCGGGCGGCGGCCCCATCTTGCCGTTGTCCTTGTGGCATTTCGCGCAGTGCTTCAGGAAAATCGGCTCGACATGCTCGAAGGTCGCAATACCGCCAGGCCCCGGCCTTGGCGCCTGCGGCGGTTCGGCTGCGGCTGCTGCAGTCCCTCCGGCCGGCAGGCCGGCCGAGACCCAATGTTCGAGTGTGGTGATTTCGCCGTCGCTCAGGAATGGCGGGCCGGTCAGTGGCATGCGCGGCTCGCTCTCGCCTCGAACCCGGCGAATCAGTTCGCTTTCATCGGGCTTTCCGGCGACCAGGACCGGCCCGTTCTCGCTACCCTTGAGGGCGCCTTCCAGCGTATCCAGACGAAGCCCCAGCGGTGCATCATCGCCGGAATGGCACAGGGTGCATTTCTCGGCGAACAGTTTTGCAGCCTGCGGCCAGGTGGGCGCCATTTGCGCTCGAAGGCTGCCGGGAACAGCAATGGCTGCCGTCAGTACTATGGCCAGAACGGACCTGAGAATTTGCCAGATTCGCATGGATGAGGCCTCTTTCGATTTCAGAGATATACCGCCGACCGGCAGTGACGACACCAATACAAGATGGGCTGCCCACGATTCTGAGTTAAGGGAATTGGCGCGCCGGGACGGGTTCTAACACCCAACCTTCTAATCCGTAGGTAGGCACTCTCGAACTGTGCGGGTTCGTCGATTTGTGCCTTGTTGCATAATACGCCAATAAAATGGGGGCTTCCAGCGGTTCTGGCTGAAGGTAGAAGGACAGCATCTGATGCCGTGACGACTGTTTTCAGGAACTAAACGGACAATCCGCGCTATGGTGTCGGCTCCACTCCGCATAGCAGAAAGAATTCGGATTGGCTTTTGGCTTCCGCTGCTGACCCGGAGCGGTCATCCAGGAAGACGTGTCTGGGCTCCCGCTCATGATGCAGTGGACGGCTCCCACCCGCCGGCATCGAGGTGCCAAAGTTGTGGTTTTCATGAACCACGGGGAAACAGGAGCCGTCCATGAGGGAAGTTATCACGATTGGTGTTGATGTTGCGAAGAACGTATTTCAGGTCCAC
>JBFFGY010000050.1:0-10752 GCA_041557215.1 Alphaproteobacteria bacterium | reverse complement strand
TGGAAGAAGACGCCATCGCGCAGGAAGATATCGACAAACTATTCGACTAGAATCCCCGGCCTTTTCTTTTAAATCACATTTGGTGCCTGGGGCTATTATTTGCCTGCGGCCACAGCGGCGTCATGCGCGTCCATATAGGCGGATATCGCTTCTTCCATGTCCTCAAGCTTGCCCTGGAAGAAATGGTTTGCGCCCGCCACCACGTCATGCTGGACGGTAATGTCCTTTTGCTGGTTGAGCTTATCGACCAGTTTCTTGACCGAATCGTAAGGCACGAACTCGTCCTTGTCGCCGGTAAGCATCAGTCCCGAAGACGGGCAGGGCGCAAGGAAGGTGAAATCGTACATATTGGCCGGCGGCGACACGGAGATGAATCCGGTGATTTCCGGCCTGCGCATCAGAAGCTGCATGCCAATCCAGGCGCCGAAGGAACAACCCGCGATCCAGCATTCCCGGCTGTTCTGGTTGTAGGTCTGCAGCCAGTCCAACGCGGAAGCGGCATCCGACAATTCGCCTTCGCCCTTGCTGAACACGCCCTGCGAGCGGCCGACGCCGCGGAAATTGAAACGCAGCACGGCAAAGCCCCGTTTCACATAGGTGTGGTACAGGGTGTACACGACCTTGTTGTTCATCGACCCGCCATGCTGGGGGCTGGGATGTAGTATTAGGGCAATCGGGCTATCGGGCTTCGGGCCGGGGTGATACCTGCCTTCGAGCCTTCCTTCCGGACCATTGAAAATGATTTCTGGCATGTTTCCTGTCGCCTTGGCAGCCGGCTCGCCGATCCGGCATTAATCTGAGGGGGAAGGTTGGTCTTTGTTACGTGTGGCGCAGAAAACCAACCAAAATTCCCATTCTTTCTTGACTGTTATTGCGGCTGAACGTATATCAATCCGATATTTGATGTTGCCTGGAGTCGCGGCTAGATATTACGTGCGACCCCTTCGTAACCGTTATCGCATGTATTATCGTGTGCCGCATAGATAATGGAAGGCAAGGCATATGTTCAAGAGTCTGATGGCAGAAATCGACGGAATGATGGAACGCGATCCCGCGGCGCGCTCGCGCTGGGAGGTTGCTCTCTGTTATCCCGGTTTCCATGCCATCGTCTTCCATCGCCTTTCGCATTCCCTGTGGAACAAGGGCTGGCCGGTGCTGGCGCGCTGGATTTCCCAGGTCGGCCGGTTCATGACCGGCATCGAAATTCATCCCGGCGCGCGGATCGGCAAGAGCTTTTTCGTGGACCACGGCATGGGCGTCGTGGTTGGGGAGACCGCCGTGATTGGCGACCATGTCACCCTGTACCATGGGGTTACGCTGGGCGGTGTGGCACCATCGGTGGACTCGGATGCGCAGCGCGAACAGAAGCGCCATCCGACGCTCGGCGACAATGTGATTATCGGGTCCGGCGCTCAGGTGCTGGGGCCCATTACGGTCGGCCACGGCGCGCGCGTCGGCGCGAACGCGGTGGTGACCAAGGACGTGCCCTGCTGCGTTACCGTGGTCGGCATCCCGGCCAAGCAGGTCTCCAAGGTGACGGCCGAGGAAAGCTTCGAACCTTACGGCACGCCCATGGGGGATATGCCCGACCCGGACAAGCAGGTCATCGACGGGCTGAAGGTGCAGATCGGACAGTTGAAATCCCAGCTTGGCGACGTGGCGGCGCTGCAGTCCCGCATTGCCGAACTGGAGCGGGAGCTTGCGTCCGTTGAAGAACAGCTTGGGCCTATGAAGGCTTCGGCCCGCGGTCACGGCGAACAGCCGGCACCGGTCAAGAACTGACAGATGAGCCGGGGCTCGGCCCCGCCAGAGAGAGTGTAGGAGATACAGTTTTGCGCTTAAGTACCAAGGGACGTTACGCCGTGATGGCGATGGTCGACCTCGCCATTCATAGCAACGGCAAGCCCGTGGCCCTGGCCGCGATCGCCGAAAGGCAGGATATCTCGCTGTCCTACCTGGAGCAGCTTTTCGCCCGCCTGAAACGCCATGCGCTGGTCAAGAGCGTGCGCGGCCCGGGCGGTGGCTACACGCTGGCCCACGGGTCGGAGGGAACGCGCGTGTCCGACATTATCCTGGCGGTCGACGAGCCGATCCGCGTCACGCGCTGCGATCCGCAGTCGCCGCATGGCTGCACCAAGACCAAGATGCGCTGCGCCACGCATGATCTGTGGCTGGAGCTCAGTAACCAGATCCACCTGTTCCTGAGCTCGGTGACTCTTGCGGACGTGGTGCATCGCCGCATTCTCGGCGCCAGCGGCCGTTTCATCGCCGGTGACGAATCCTCCGACGCGGCCAATATCGCAGCCGAATAACCCCTGATCGGGAGCAGGCGTGACCCCCTGCTATCTGGACCATAACGCAACGACGCCTCTGCGGCCGCAAGCCGTGGAGGCGATTTCGCATGCGCTTGCCGCATGGGGCAATCCGTCGTCCGTGCATTCGCATGGCCGCGCGGCGCGCCGTTTTGTGGAGGATGCCAGGCGGCAGGTAGCGGCACTGGCCGGGGCCGACCCGGCGACGGTCGTGTTCACCAGCGGCGGCACGGAGGCCAACAATCTGGCCCTGCGCGGATGCGGGCGGTCACGGATCCTGGTCTCGGCGGTCGAGCACCCGTCGGTGCTGGAGGCCGCCGACGGCGTCGAGGCGATCCCGGTGGATGGCAACGGCATTGTCGATCTCGACGCGCTGAAGTCGATGCTGGGAGAGGGCGGAGACGCCATCGTTTCGGTCATGCTGGCCAACAACGAAACCGGGGTGATCCAGCCGGTAGCGGAGGTGGCCGAAATTGCCCATGCCGCCGGCGCGCTGTTCCATTGCGACGCGGTGCAGGGGGCGGGCAAGCTGCTGCTCGATTTCCAAACGCTTTGCGCGGATATGATGACCCTGTCGGCGCACAAGATCGGCGGGCCGAAGGGCGCGGGGGCGCTGATCGTCGCCGACCATGTTCATCTGACGCCGATCATTCGCGGCGGCGGCCAGGAACGCGGCCGGCGGAACGGTACTGAGAATGTGCCCGGCATCGCCGGTTTCGGCGCGGCGGCCGAACTGTCGGCGGCGGAGGTCGCAAACGCGGATAGCCTCCAGGCGCTGCGTGAGCGGCTGGAAGGCGGATTGGCTGACCATTTGGCGGGCGCCGCGATCATCGCCGCCGACGCACCGCGCCTGCCCAATACCGTTTGCGTAGCCCTGCCGGGCATCTCAGCCGAGACCCAGGTGATGGCCCTGGACCTCGCCGGCTTCTCGATCAGCGCCGGCTCCGCCTGTTCCTCCGGCAAGGTAAGGGCCAGCAAGGTCCTGCGCGCCATGGGCCAGCCCGACGAAATCGCCGCCTGCGCCATCCGCATCAGCCTGGGCCATGCCAACAGCGCGGCCGAGGTGGACGCCTTCGTCGCGGCTTTCAGGGATTTCGCCGATAGGGCAGGGGCGAGCGCTGCGTAAGCGGGTTTTGGCCAGACCGAGCGACCTCATACTTCGAGACGGGCCTGAAGGCCCTCCTTAGCATGAGGCTCCAACGTCTGTGCCCTCATGCTGAGGAGCCCCAGTAGGGGCGTCTCGAAGTATGAGTTTGCTCGGTGGCCGGAGCGGTACAAGACGGGCTTCCAAACCATCCCTGCGACAATCTGGACCAAATAATATCTGTTTTCCGCTTGAAATCAGGACCAAATTGTATATGTTTAAACCGTACCAAAACAGTACGGTATTTATTTCGTGTTCAAGATCAGCAAGATGACAGATTACGGGGTGGTGGTTATGGCCCAGCTCGCCCAGGCGACGGATGCGGTGGTGACCGCGCCGGACCTGGCGGCGGAGGCCGGGCTGCCGGCGCCGACGGTCGCCAAGATTTTGAAACGCATGACCCAGGGCGGCTTGGTGACCTCGCATCGCGGCATCAATGGCGGCTACGCGCTGTCGCGCCCGGCGACCGAGATCAGCGTGGCCGACATCATCGGCGCGCTGGAAGGCCCGGTTGCGGTGACGGCCTGCGTCGACGGCGCCACCGGCGACGCCTGCTCGGTGGAAAGCCTTTGCCCGATCCGCGGATGCTGGGACCGGGTCAACGCCGCGGTCAGCCGCACTTTGAAATCCATGTCGCTGGCCGAAATCGCGGCCCCGCCGAACTTCATCGACCTTCCGGCGGCGCCCGCGCGGGCGGCGACCGACAGTTAATATCAACCGGTCCAACGGGGGAATTAGGAATGGCGGCAACGCTTGAAACCGTCGAACAGGTCCGCACACTGGCGGACGACAAGTACAAATATGGCTTCGTCACCGACATCGAGTCCGATGTCGCGCCCAAGGGGCTGGACGAGAATACCATCCGTTTCATCTCGGCCAAGAAGGAAGAGCCGGAATGGATGCTGGAATGGCGCCTGAAGGCCTATCGCGCCTGGCTGGAAATGGAGTCGCCTGACTGGGCCAAGCTGGACATTGCGCCGATCGATTACCAGGAAGCCTATTATTATTCCTCGCCCAAGCTGGGGGATGGCCCGAAGAGCCTCGACGAGGTCGATCCCAAGCTCCTGGAAACATACGACAAGCTGGGCATTCCGCTGAAAGAGCAGGAATGGCTGGCCGGCGTGGCGGTGGACGCGGTATTCGACAGCGTCTCGGTCGCCACCACCTACAAGGCGCGGCTGGAGGAAGACGGGATCATTTTCTGTCCGATCTCCGAAGCTATCAAGAATCATCCCGACCTGGTGAAAAAGTACATGGGCAGCGTGGTGCCCTATACGGACAATTATTTCGCCACCCTGAACAGCGCGGTCTTCACCGACGGATCCTTCGTGTACATTCCCAAGGGCGTGCGTTCGCCCATGGAGTTGAGCACCTATTTCCGTATCAACGCCAAGAACACAGGCCAGTTCGAACGCACCCTGATCATCGCCGACGAGGGCTCTTACGTCAGCTACCTGGAAGGCTGTACCGCGCCCCAGCGCGACGAGAACCAGCTTCATGCCGCGGTCGTCGAACTGGTGGCGCTGGACGATGCCGAGATCAAATATTCCACCGTCCAGAACTGGTATCCGGGCGACGAGAACGGCGTTGGCGGCATCTACAATTTCGTGACCAAGCGCGCGCACTGCATCGGCCATAATTCCAAGGTCTCCTGGACCCAGGTCGAAACCGGCTCGGCGATCACCTGGAAATATCCCAGTTGCATCCTGACCGGCGACAATTCGGTGGGCGAGTTCTATTCGGTGGCGATCACCAACAACTGCCAGCAGGCCGACACCGGCACCAAGATGATCCACCGGGGCAAAAATACGCGCTCGACAGTGATCTCGAAGGGCATCTCGGCAGGCCGCGCCGACAATACCTATCGCGGCCTGATCCGGATGCAGCCCAAGGCCGACGGCGCGCGCAACTATACCCAGTGCGACAGCCTGCTGATCGGCGACCGCTGCGGCGCCCACACGGTGCCCTACATCGAATCGCGCAACCCCACCGCCAAGGTCGAGCATGAGGCGACCACGGCCAGAATCAGCGAGGATCAGCTCTTCTACTGCCGCCAGCGCGGCCTGTCGGAGGAAGAGGCGGTCTCGCTCATCGTCAACGGTTTCTGCAAGGAGGTCATGCAGCACCTCCCGATGGAATTCGCCGTCGAGGCGCAGAAACTGATCGGAATCAGCCTGGAAGGCAGCGTCGGCTGAGGCCGGGCGCGAGTAACGGAGAGTTCTTTAAAATGGCATTGCTGGAAATCCGCAATCTGCATGCGACAGTCGACGACAAGCCGATCCTCAAGGGTCTGAACCTGACGATGGACCGGGGCGAGGTGCACGCCATAATGGGGCCGAACGGCGCTGGCAAGAGCACCCTGTCCTATGTGATCGCCGGCCGCGAAGGCTATGAGGTCACCGAGGGGCAGATCCTGTTCGACGGCAAGGACCTGCTGGAGATGGAAGCCGACGAGCGCGCCTGCGCCGGCCTGTTCCTGGCCTTCCAGTATCCGGTGGAAATCCCCGGCGTGACCAACACGACCTTTCTGAAGACCGCGCTGAACGCGGTGCGCAAGGCGCGGGGCGAGGGCGAGCTGGACGCCATGCAGTTCCTGAAATATGTGCGCGGCAAGGCGAAGCCGCTGGGCATCGGCGACGATATGCTGAAGCGAGGCGTCAATGTCGGTTTCTCCGGCGGCGAGAAGAAGCGCAACGAGATATTGCAGATGGCGGTGCTGGAGCCGACCCTGGCGGTGCTGGACGAGACCGATTCGGGCCTCGACATCGACGCGCTGAAGGTCGTGGCGGAAGGCGTGAACGCGCTGCGCGGGCCGGACAATTCCGCCCTGGTCATCACCCATTACCAGCGCCTGCTTGACTACATCGTGCCCGACCATGTGCATGTGCTGGCCGATGGCCGGATCGTGAAGTCCGGCGGCAAGGAGCTGGCGCTGGAGCTGGAGGCCAAGGGCTACGCCGAATATGTCGGCGCCGAGGCGGCCTGAGGAACGGTATAGTCATGGCAAAGAACGAAACAATCGGGCTCACGCTCGCCGGCGCCTTCGACGAGACGTCGCTGCGGCTGCCGGGCGCGGACCTTGCCTGGCTGGACGCGCTGCGTTCCCAGGGGATCGAGTCCTTCCGCACCCACGGGCTGCCGAACCGCAAGGTGGAATCCTGGCGCTACACCAATGTCGGTGCGCTGGAGAAGCATGGCTTCGCGCCGCAGGAAGAGGCGGCGCCGCTGTTGGCCCTGCCGGAAGGCGCAGCTCTTGCGATCGAGGGTGCCTGCCGAATCGTCTTCGTCAACGGGCGGATGCGCGCCGACCTGTCCGACCTGGATGCGCTGCCGGAAGGCATCGAGGCCTATAGCCTGGCGGAAAAGCTGGAAAGCGACGGCGAGCTTGAAGACCTGATCGCCCCGGCGAGCAAGGAACGCGACGGTGCGCTGGCAGCCCTGAACGACGCCTTCATGGCGGACGGGCTTCTGCTCTGCATCGCCGCCGGCGCCACGGTAGAGACGCCGATCCACCTGATTTCGGTCGGCGTGCCGGTTGCCGGGCAGGCTGTCGCCTTCCATCCGCGCAACCTGGTCGTCGCCGCCAAGGGCAGCCGGGCGACCCTGGTCGAATCCCATATCGGGGCTGGCGAGGGGGCATACTTCTCGAACTCGGTCACCGATATCCGCGTCGAGAACGGCGCGACCCTGACCCATGCCAAGCTGCAGGATGAAGGGGCCCAGGCCTTCCACGTGGCGCTGGGCCGGGTGCGCATTGGGGACGACGCGGTCTACGACAATTTCACGCTCAACCGCGGGGCCGAACTGGCGCGTAACGAAATTCATGCGCGGATCGACGGCACGGGCGCCGAATGCCGGCTGAACGGGGCCTATCTGGCCACCGGCCGCCAGCATGTGGACAACACCACCGTGATCGACCACAAGGCGCCGGGCAGCCGGTCCAGCGAGGTCTTCAAGGGCGCGCTGGACGAAAAGGCGCGCGGCGTGTTCCAGGGACGCATTGTCGTGCATCGCGGGGCGCAGCAGACCGACGGCCATCAGCTCAACAAGACGCTGTTGCTGGACCGCAATGCCGAAATGGACACCAAGCCGGAGCTGGAAATCTATGCCGACGACGTGAAGTGCAGCCACGGCGCGACCATCGGCGAACTGGACGACATGGCGCTGTTCTATCTGCAGGCCCGCGGCATCGATATGGCGACGGCCCGCGACATGCTGGTCTCCGCCTTTCTGAACGAGGCGGTGGAGGAACTGCGCGACGAGGCCCTGGCCGACGCCTTCCGGGCGCGGATCGAGGGCTGGGTCGAGGCGCGCCACGAAGTGCAAGGGGAGAAGGCCGCATGAGCGCGACAGCCGAAGCAATCATAAAGCCGGTCTTCGATGTGGAGGCCGTGCGCCGGGATTTCCCGATCCTTTCGCGCCAGGTTCATGGCAAGCCGCTGGTCTTTCTGGACAGCGCCGCCTCGGCGCAGAAGCCGGTCCAGGTGATGGACGCGGAACGGCATATATACGAGCATGAATATGCCAACGTTCATCGCGGCATCCATTATCTCAGCCAGATCTGCACCGACCGCATGGAGGCCGCGCGCGAGACGGTGCGCGCCTTCCTGAATGCGCGCAAGAGCGCCGAGATCGTCTTTACCCGCAATGCCACCGAATCGATCAACCTGGTCGCCGCTTCCTGGGGCCGCAAGTTCCTGAAGGCGGGCGACGAGGTGATCATCTCGGAGATGGAACACCACTCCAACATCATCCCCTGGCAGTTCCTGCGCGACGAGCTGGGCGTGGTGCTGCGGATCGCCCCGGTCAGCGAAGACGGCGTCTTCCTGAAGGACGAGTTTGCGGCGCTGCTGAACGAGCGCACGAAGCTGGTCTCCATCACCCATATGTCGAACGTGCTGGGTACCATCGTGCCGGTCGCCGAAGTGGTGCGCATGGCCCATGACGCGGGCGCCAAGGTGCTGCTGGACGGGGCCCAGGCGGTCTCGCACATCCCGGTCGACGTACAGGCGCTGGATTGCGATTTCTATGTCTTCTCCGGCCACAAGATCTACGGTCCGTCGGGGATCGGCGTGCTTTACGGCAAGGAAGAGCTGCTGGATGCGATGCCACCCTATATGGGCGGCGGCGAGATGATCCGCAGCGTCACCTTCGAGAAGGCCGAATGGGCGGACCTGCCCTACAAATTCGAGGCCGGGACCCCGGCCATCGCCCAGGCGGTCGGGCTGGGTGCGGCGATCGACTATGTCAACGGGCTGGGGCTGGATGTCATCGCCGCCCATGAGGCGGATGTGCTGAACTATGCGACGCAGCGGCTGTCGGCCATCGACGGGCTGAAAATCATCGGCACGGCGCCGGGCAAGGCCAGCGTGCTGTCCTTCACCATGGATTGCGCCCATCCGCACGATATCGGTACGCTGGTCGACCGTGCGGGCGTGGCGATCCGCGTCGGCCACCACTGTGCTCAGCCGCTGATGGACCGCATGTGCCTGGCGGCGACGGCGCGGGCCTCCTTCGGCGTCTACAACACGCGCGCCGAGGTCGATGTGCTGGCGGATACGCTGGAAGCGGTCAGGGAGTTCTTCGGCTGATGTTCGACGAGTTGAGGGAACTGTACCAGGAAGTGATCCTGGACCATGGCAAGAGCCCGCGGAATTTCCGTGCGATCGACCCGGTGAAATATCACGCGTTGGGCCATAACACGACCTGCGGCGACCAGTTGGAGATTTTCGTCGATGCCGACGATTCCGACCTCATCACCGATGTCAGCTTCGTGGGCAAGGGATGCGCGATCTCCGTGGCCTCGGCCTCGCTGATGACCGAGATATTGCGCGGCAAGACCGTCGAGCAGGCGCGGCATATGTTTGAGGGCGTTCACGAGATGTGCACCAAGGGCAGCGACGATGCGCTGGACGGCGTGCCGGAAGAGGACGCGGACCGGCTGCAGGTGCTGTCGGGGGTCAGCGAATTCCCGATGCGCGTCAAATGCGCGACGCTGGCCTGGCACACGATGAACGCGGCCACCAAGGGCGAGGCAGAAGCCTCGACCGAAGAATAGCGGGGGTGAGGGAAATGACCGGACATGCCGAGAATTTGCGCGATTTCATGACGGTATCGCCCTATGGCGATGGCAAGGCCCGTGCTGGCGCGCCGCTGCCCGAAGGTACAGCCGTGGCCGACCGCGAGGCGGTGATCGATGCGCTGCGCACGGTCCATGACCCGGAAATCCCGGTGAATATTTACGAACTCGGTCTTATCTATACCCTGGAGATCGATGAGGCCGGCAATGTGGCGATCGGCATGACCCTGACCGCGCCGGCCTGCCCGGTTGCCGGCGAGATGCCGCAGTGGGTGGCCGATGCCGTGGCCGCCGTCGATGGCGTCGGTGAGGTTGAGGTCTCCATGGTCTGGGATCCGCCTTGGTCGCCGGCGCGCATGTCGGACGACGCCAGGATGATCCTGGATATGGGTTGAGCGAATTGGAAGTGGAGAAGTATTAGATGGAAAGACCCCAATTGTTGACCCTGACGGAGGCCGCGGCCCAGCGAGTGAAGAAGCTGATGTCGCTGTCCCAGGAGCCGGTGATCGGCGTGAGGCTGGGCGTTACGCCGCAGGGTTGCTCCGGCCTCAGCTACAAGATGGAATATGCCCAGGAAGAGCACCCCGGAGACGAGGTGGTCGAGGATAAGGGCGTGAAGATCTTCATTGAGCCGATGGCGACGATGTTCCTGATCGGCTCGGAAATGGACTGGCTGGAGGACAAGCTGGAATCCCGCTTCGTGTTCAATAACCCGAATGCGAAGGGCACCTGCGGCTGCGGGGAATCCTTCCACGTCTGAAGCCGGAGGTTCTTTCCCTTTCGCGCCGCGGCTGGTAAGGTCCGCGGCGCTTTCGCGAGCGGAACGATCAGTTTACGGAAATCAAGAATCGCCATGCCGAAAATGACCTTCATCGAGCCGAATGGAAACCGCGTCGAAGTTGATGCACCGCTCGGCCTGTCGGTAATGGAAATCGCCCAGCGCAACGATATCGACATCGAGGGCGCCTGCGGCGGCTCGCTGGCCTGCTCCACCTGCCATGTCATCGTCGACCCGGCCTGGTTCGGCAAGCTGGACGAACCGACTGAGGAGGAAGAGGACATGCTCGACCTGGCCTTCGCCCTGACCCGCACCTCGCGCCTGTGCTGCCAGATTATCATGTCGGAAGAACTCGACGGCCTGGTCGTCACCCTGCCGGAAGAAACGCATAATTTCCTTCTGGATTGAAGTTGCAGTCGCGCAACAATTATCGATGATC
>JBFFGY010000049.1:0-10761 GCA_041557215.1 Alphaproteobacteria bacterium | reverse complement strand
GGCAGAGCTACTTGATGAACAACCGGTGCCGGATGGCTTGACCGTGGAACGGCAGTTCGATGCGGCTGGCATCGGACTGCCCATCGACCCGGACCGCCTGCGCAGGGCCGTTATCAATCTTTATGAAAACGCCTGCCAGGCTTTGACCGCCCGGGCGAATGCCGATGCGCCGGCACCGGGAGCGAAAGTCGTGGTGGCTACCAGGATGGAAGAGAACAGATTCGAAATTATCGTATCCGACAACGGGGACGGAATCCCGGCCGAAATCAGCCAGAAGATATTCGAACCACTGTTCAGCACCAAGAATTTCGGCGTCGGATTGGGCCTGCCCACAGTAAGGCGGATAATGGAACAACATGGCGGCGGCGTCGAAATCCGGGAAAATCCGGGTAGTGGCGCAATTTTTGCGTTATGGCTGCCATTGGGTGGAAACTAGGGGCTGCAGTTTGATGAAAGCGTTGGATATCCTAATCGTTGACGACGATCGTGACCTGGCCGAATCCATCGGTGACGCGTTGGAACTGGCCGGCCATCGGCCGACAATCGCCAATAGCGGAACCGAGGCGATTGCAAAATATTGCGGGAAAGCGTTCGACCTGACCTTCATGGATGTGAAGCTGCCGGATATCAACGGCGTCGAAACCTTTTTGACCATCCGGGAAATGGATCCGAATGCGCGCGTCGTCATGATTACGGGCTATCGCATTGAACAGTTGCTCGCACAGGCCACCAGCAACGGAGCGATAAGGGTTTTGCGCAAACCCTTTGCCATCGAGGAAATCCTTACGGCCATTGACGAAGTACAGCCGAGCGGACTGGTGCTGGTAGCGGACGACGATCCCGATTTCGCCGAGAGCGTGGTGCAGTTGCTCAGCCAACACGGCTACGATACCCTGGTGGCCCGCAACGGAAAGGAAGCCCTCGAAAAGGTAATCTCCGCCACACCGGAAGTCCTGCTGCTGGATTTACGGCTGCCCGTCATGCATGGGCTCGATGTCTATCTGGAATTGAGACGACGAAATAACGGAATACCCACCGTAATCGTGACCGCCTACCCGCGCGAGGAAGGCGACGCGGTGGACGCACTGAAATCGCTATCCGTCACGGGATGCCTGTTCAAGCCGTTCGAACCGACGGCCCTGTTGCAGGCGATCGAACTTGCGCGACTGGAGCGGAGTTTCGCTTCATGAGCCTTAGCGATCTGTCATTCGCCCCGCCTGCGTTGGAATCGCATCACCGCCATATATTGGTGGTGGACGACGACATCGATTTTGCGGACGGCCTGGCCGCGGTGCTGGAGTTGAATGGCTATGACGTTTCTACCGCGCACGACATTTCGTCGGCGCTCGCCGCGGCCGAGCGCGCTCCGCCAGACATTGCGGTTCTCGACATATGCATCGGCGTGGAAAGCGGCATCGACCTGCTTAACAAGTTGCTTGTGAAATATCCCGGCCTGCCATGCGTGATGGCGACCGCTCATGCGGAACTCGACACGGCGATCCGCGCGGTAAAGAGTGGCGCCTATGATTACCTTCGCAAACCGCTGCATGCGGAAGAATTGCTGTCGGTTCTGGGCCGTTGCAGCGAAACCCTGCAATTGCGCGAAGACACTGCCGCGGCGCAAGAGTCGGCGCAGCGCGAACGGTCGCTGTTGTTCGACGCGATCGAGAGCATCGCGGACGGTTTCGCCCTTTACGATTCCGATGACCGTCTTGTTCTTTACAATAATCGCTATGGCGAAATTCTCGATTTCATTTCGGATGTCCTTGAGCCGGGTATCCGCTTCGAGGAGGTCGTCCGGCAGTGTGTCATTCGTGGCGGACTCAGGGCCGCGGAAGGCAGGGTGGAGGAGTTCGTCCAGGACCGGCTGGAACGCCACAGAAGCCCGAAGGGCCTCTTCGAGCTGGAAACCGGCGCCGGGAAATTGATCAGTATCGAGGAACGCATTACCGCCGATGGTGGACGGGTCTGCCTCTATTCGGACGTAACCGAACGGCGGCATGTCGAAGAGGCGCTGATCGAAAGCGAAGGCCGCTTCAAGGATATGGTGGCCAACGTGCCGGGCGTGGTGTTCCAGCTTGAGATGACAGCCGATGGCGAAACCGTATTCAACTATATGAGTCCCAGCGCAAACAGCCTTCTCGGACTGGATCCCAAGAAGGTCATGAAGAACCCGGAACTCTGGTTTGGCCTTGTGCATCCCGATGATCGCATCGAACTGAAGAAATCGCTGAGGATGTCCGCTCGCAGCCTGGAGCCCTGGTCCTGGCAGGGCCGGATGGTGCTCGATACAGGCAGCGCCTGGTGGTGCCAGGGCGCGGCGCGCCCCAAACGCCAGAATAATGGCGGCACCGTCTGGAACGGCATCATTCTGGACGTGACGGAACGAAAGGAACTGGAAGAGCAACTGCTTCAGTCGCAGCGACTGAAGGTCGTCGGCCAATTATCTGGCGGCATTGCCCACGATTTCAATAACCTGATGCTGGCCGCCATGCTGAATATCGAAAGCGCGCGGGATGCCGCCGCTCAGGAAGGCGATTGGGGAAGCCATTTGGAACGGGCGCTGGACAGCCTTGCCAGCGCAAAGGAACTGACCCAGCGCCTGCTGGCCTTTTCCCGGCAACAGCCGCTCGACCCCTGCCCCACCGACATCAACACGCTGGTCAGCGAAATATCCGACCTGGTCAGGCGAACCAGCGGCGGCGAAATCACTATCGAGGAACGGCTGGACGCAGACCTCTCCCGCGCACTTGTCGACCCTCGCCAGTTGGAGAACGCCCTCATCAACCTGGCACTCAATGCACGCGACGCGATGGCCGGGGGCGGGAAGCTGACGATCGCCACCCAGAATGTCGAGCTGAGCGAGAGCTTTACCGACACGCTGGACGAGGTGGAGCCAGGGGAATATGTGATGGTCGCCATGACCGATACCGGCAGCGGCATGACCCCGGAAGTGGCGGAACGCGCCTTCGAACCCTTCTTCACGACGAAAGAGGTTGGCGAGGGCAGCGGCCTGGGGCTCAGCATGGTATATGGCTTCCTGAAACAGTCGCGCGGGCATGTGTCGCTGGACAGCCAACCCGGGAAGGGTACGACGATCACGCTCTACCTGCCGCGGTCGGTCGGGGCCGAACGGGCGCCCGCCGCAAGCCCCAGGAAAGGGCCCGAGAGCATGCCGCGCGGCCATGAAACCATCCTTGTCGTAGAGGATGAACCCAGTGTCCGCGCCGTCGTGGTCCAACTGCTGAAAAATCTCGGCTATACAGTGATCGAGGCCGAGGACGGGGTCGATGCGCTGGAGCGCCTGGACGAAGTCGGCGATATCGACCTGTTGTTCACCGATATCGTGTTGCCCGGCGGCATGACCGGGCAGGACGTAGCGTCCGAGGTCGTGAAGCGCCAACCGGGGGTACGTCTGCTGTACACGTCGGGCTATGCGGCTGTCGCCATGGACAAGGGCGGGCGCGTCGCAGAGGGCGGCGAGTTCCTCTCCAAGCCCTACCCCATGAAGACGCTGGCCAGCCGCATCCGGGAAATCCTGGACACAACCGCCGCCTGACATTCCGATAATGCCGCTATCTGACCTGCGCGGCCGCCCGGATTGCCGACTGGCGCTGGCCACTATATAACTTCAAAATCCGATCACAATTTTATGCGAATGGCGCCTGTCGCGCTTGCTTGGCATGAAAATATATTTATCATGCGATAATAATTCGCAGCGATACCCGATGCGGAAATAGCGTGAACTATCCTGCCCCACGGAGCCCGGCTTGACCCGATCGAACGACATCGAATTCGTTAATGTCACCAAGCGTTTCGGCGATGTCGTAGCGGTCGACAATGTAAGTCTCACGGTTGAACGCAGCGCTTTCTTTTCATTTTTGGGGCCGTCCGGCTGCGGCAAGACCACATCCCTGCGCATGATCGCCGGCTTTGACCAGCCGACCGAGGGCGATGTCCGGCTGAGCGGCGAGTCGGTTGTCGGCGTGCCTCCCTACAAGCGGCCGGTGAACATGGTGTTCCAGCATTATGCGCTGTTCCCGCATCTGAATGTCGGCGACAATATCGGCTACGGCCTGCGTCAGCGTTCCCCGGTCCCACCGAAAGCCGAAATCGACAGACAGGTCGCCGAGACATTGGAACTGGTGCGGCTGACCGGCTATGAGAATCGCCGTATATGGGAACTTTCCGGTGGCCAGCAGCAGCGCGTGGCACTGGCCCGCGCGCTGATCAACCACCCGACCGTCCTGTTACTCGACGAACCGCTGGCAGCGCTTGACCGCAAGCTGCGCCGCGAAATGCAGATCGAATTACAGACGCTGCAACGCGAGGTCGACATCACCTTCATCCTGGTCACCCACGATCAGGAAGAGGCGCTGTCGATGAGCGACACCATCTGCATCATGCATGATGGCCGGATCGTCCAGACCGGCAGCCCGACCGAACTCTATGACGATCCGGTCAACCATTACGTTGCGGATTTCGTGGGCAAATCGAATTTCTTCGAGGGCAAGGTGGTCGAGGCGGACGCCCATGGCACTCGCATAGAGACCGCCGCGGGCCGCACATTCGCGGGCCGCAATCCCAAAAAGGCAGCCTCGCTGCAGAAAGGCGCCGCCGCGGTACTGGCGGTCAGGCCGGAAATTATCTTTATCTCATCGCCCAAAGGGGAACACCCCTACGATGCCGACGTCGAGGCGCCGGCGGTGATCCGAAACCGGATATTCCTGGGCGAACAGACGGAATATCTCGTCGAGGCCGAAGGCCTGGGCGAGGTCCTCGTGCGCGCGCCGAAGCACGCCGAGACCCAGACCGGCGGGTTCAACCCGGGTGACAATGTATTGATCGGATGGCATTCCGCCGCCGCGTTGGCGCTGGAGGATAGCTGACAAGATCGAAAAGACCCGCCGCAGACAATAACGACAGGAACACTAAGAGAATGGGAGAACACCATGTCTAAGGACTACAAGGACAATATGCCGATCACCCGGCAGAAATTCATGGAAGAAGTGCGCCGCTACCAGAAGGGTTCGGTTACCCGCCGCCATTTCCTGGGCGTTACCGGCCTTGGCTTCGCCACGGCGGTGATGGCAGGCGCCATGCCCGGCCTGCGCCCCAGCCGCGCCCATGCGGCCGGCGATTTGGGCGACCGCGTCGTGCTGGCCACCTGGCCGAACTATCATGACGAGGCCAATTTCGCGGCCTTCACCGAGCAGACCGGCGTTGCCGTCCAGGTCAACGTCTTCGGCTCGAACGAGGAAATGCTAGCCAAGCTGCAGGCCGGCGGGTCGGGCTGGGACGTCTTCGTACCGACCAACTACACCATCACGACCTATGTCGGCGAAGACCTGATCGAGCCGCTGGATACGAAGATGCTGCCGAACTACGACGCTGGCTCCTTCGATCCGCGCTTCTCCGACGCGGGCAGCGTCGGTGGCAAGCTCTATGCCGTGCCGAAGGACTGGGGCACCACCGGCTACGTGGTCAACACCAAGCACACCAAGGGCAAGAAACTGACCACCTGGAAGGAGTTCTGGGACATCACCAAGACCGACTTCTCGGGCCGCACCATGGTGCATGACTACCAGCTCACCACCATCGGTAATGCGCTGAAATATTTCGGCTATAGCTTCAATTCGGTGGATCCGAAGGAACTGGCCGACGCCGAGAAGCTGCTGCTGGAGGTCAAGCCGCATCTGTTCGCCATCAACTCCGACTACCAGCCGCCGCTACGCAATGGCGATGCCTGGATGTCCATGTGCTGGACCGGCGACGGCAAGCAGTTGAACAGCGACATGCCCGAGATGGAGTATGTGATCGGCAAGGAAGGCGGCGAAATCTGGAGCGACTATTACGCGGTGCCCAAGGGCGCCCCGCACCGTGCCGCCGGCTACGCGCTTATCAACTTCCTGCTCGACCCGGCGGTCAACGCCAAGGAAGTCCTGGCGCACGGCTATCCCACGGCCGACAGCCGTACCAACGCGCTGCTGCCGAAGGAGCTGCTGGAGGATCCGATCCTCTATCCGGCCAAGGAACTGATGGACGCACTTGAATTCGGCGCTGCCGCGACGCTGACCGACCCGAACCGCGCCGAACTGCTGGCGCGCTTCAAGTCCGCGTAAGCGCGAACCGACGGCGAAAACGGCAGGACGGGAACGACCGGGACATCATGCAAGGCAAATGGATCAACAGGCTGCTGCTGATGCCGGCCACCGCATGGTTCCTGGTCATGCTCGTCCTGCCGCTCGCCTTCGTCGCCGTATTCAGTTTCGGCGAACGGGCGGCGGCCGGCGGTTATGTGCCGGCCTTCACCTTCGAACAGTACGCCAACCTTCCGGCCCGATTCACCGCTTTCAAGAACACGCTGCTGCTGGCGCCCGCGGGCACCCTGGCGGCGCTGCTGATCGCCTATCCGCTGGCCTATTACCTGGCGGTGAAGGCGGACCGCAAATGGAAGACCATCCTGCTGGTGTTGGTCATCGTTCCCTTCTGGACCAGCATCCTGATCCGCACCTATGCCTGGATCTTCATCCTCGGCGGGCGCGGCATCCCGATCCTTCTGGAATTCATCGGCATCGAGGGCGTACGGTTGATCAACACGCCCTTTGCCGTGCTGGTGGGCATCGTTTACGGCTATCTGCCGCTGATGGTGTTCCCGATCTATGTCAGCCTGGAGAAACTAGACAAGCGCCTGCTGGAAGCCTCGGCCGACCTCGGCTCGCCGCCGCTTCGCACCTTCCGCCAGATAACCCTGCCGCTATCGCTTCCCGGCGTGGCCACCGGCTGCATGCTGGTCTTCATCCTGCTGATGGGCGAGTTCCTGATCCCAGCGTTGCTGGGCGGCGGCAAGGTCTTCTTCATCGGCAATGCGCTGGTCGATCTGTTCCTGCAGTCGCGCAACTGGGCCTATGGCTCGGCGGTGGCAGCCACGCTGGTGATCATCATGCTGGTGACCGTCACCCTTTACATGAAACTCGTATCGCGCGTCGGCGAAAAGCGCGAAGACGTCTCTATCCTCTAGGGCCCGACATATGAGACTCTACGCCATCGCCGTCTATCTGTTCCTGTACATCCCGATCGGGATCATCGTGCTTTTCAGCTTCAATGCCGGCCGGCATGCCAGTGATTTCCGCGGCTTCTCGGTCAAATGGTACGGCAAGGCGCTGGACAATCCCTTCGTGATGGATGCGCTGACCACCAGCCTCATCGTCGCCTTTACCACCGCCGTGCTGGCCAGCCTGATAGGCACGATGGCAGCGCTGGCGCTGCAGAATGTCAGGGGCAGGCTGCGCGCACTTTATGACGGGGTGATTTATGTCGCGATCATGATCCCGGGCATCGTCATCGGCATCGCCACGCTGATCGCGCTGGTCACCGTATTCAATTTCGTCAACCCGCTGCTGGCTTCCGTATGGCCCGGCGACGCGCCGCCGACCCTGAACATGGGCTACACCTCGCTGATCTCGGCCCATACCATGTTTACCATGGCGCTGGTCATCGTCATCGTGCGCGCCCGCATCGCCGGCATGGACCGCACGCTGATCGAGGCCTCGACCGACCTCTACGCAACGCCCTGGGCGACCTTCCGCCAGGTCACCCTGCCGCAGATTTTCCCGGCGATCCTGGCCGGGTTCCTGCTCAGCTTCACCTTCAGTTTCGACGATTTCATCATCGCCTTCTTCGTTGCGGGCTCGGAATCGACGCTGCCGATCTACGTCTTCTCGTCGATCCGGCGTGGCGTCACGCCGGAGATCAACGCCATCGGCACCATGGTGCTGGGCATCTCGCTGTCCCTGCTGGTCGCCGCCCAGTTCCTGCTGCGGATGAAGGAAAGACAGACGCGGAAACAGGAGTAGTCGCATGATCCTCAAGGACAGGGTAGCCATCGTCACCGGCGCGGGGTCGGGCATCGGGCGCGCGGGTGCCGAGATCATGGCGCGCGAAGGGGCGATCGTCGTCATTGCCGACCGTGCCGCCGAGGCCGGGGCCGAGACCGTTTCGCGCATCGAGGCCGCGGGCGGCCGCGCCGAGAACCGCCCCACCGACGTTACCGACGACGCGGCGCTGGCCGACCTGGTCAACGGAACCCACGAGACCTACGGCCGCATCGATATCCTGCACAACCATGCCGGCATCCAGGTCGCCGGCACGCTGGAGGAGGTCGACCCGGACGGCATGGATGCCTCATGGCGGCTGAACGTTCGCGCCCATTTCATGGGTTGCCGGCTGGCAGTGCCCTACATGAAGGCGCAGGGCAAGGGCTCGATCATCAACACCTCGTCCAATTCCGGCGTCTTCCAGGACCGCGGCATGCTGGCCTACATCACCTCGAAACACGCCAATATCGCCATGACGCGCCAGATCGCGCTGGATTACGCGCAGTATGATATCCGCGTGAACGCGCTCTGCCCCGGCTGGGTCGACACCCCCTTCAACGAGCCCTACATCAAGCAGATGGGCGGCCGCGCGGCGATCGAGAAATATGTGTCCCAGACCATCCCCATGGGCCGCTGGGCCACCACCGACGAGATCGCCGAGGCCATCCTGTTCCTCGCCTCCGACCGCTCCTCCTTCATGACCGGCCACGAACTTGTGGTGGATGGCGGCGAGTGGTTCGGCTAGGGGCAAAGTCCGTCTATTCCCCATCTGCCTCCGAATCGCAGTCGAGCCATTCGTAGAGGAGCGTCTCCCAGTCATGGTCGGTCAGGGGGACGGTGCAAGGCTTCGGGTTTGGATTGCGAAGCCAGTAGTGGCGGCCGAAATTGGCGTCTTCGAAATTCGTAAAATCCTCGTAGACATAGGCCGACAACCAGTAGGGCGTCAGCGGGTCCATGCGCAGATAGACCCGTTTTTCCGACTGGCCGCGGTCGTAGATCGCGATGATATGGCGGCTGATGCGGGTGATCGCGCCGGTTTCACCCCATTCGCATTCTCCCGTTCCGCACCTTTCGAAGACCGGTACCGTCCAGGCGAAACCGGGCGGCCAGGGCTCGCCGTTCACGTTCAACGGCTGGCAGTTCATGACGATTTCGATGGCTGATATTCCACCGGTATCGTGATTCAGATTTTCCCAACGCACCTCTTCGGTGGCCGGCGCGCACATATCCGCGAACGCAGCGGGTGCAATGCCGAGCGGCAATGCCAGCGCGGCCGAGAGCGCAAGCAAACGAATGCCCCGAAGAATCATCGCTGGTCCACCCCTCGCTCCAACAGCCGCGGTTGCCGACATTCCACCGCAAAGGAACACCCATCATGGTAAATTTTTAATGAAGATAATACCCCGAAACCGCAACGGCCCAGAAGGTATCTTCACGCGGGCAAGCGCGCCGCGGAAAGAAAGGTGAACTGGCCGACCTGCTTCCTGCGGGCGTCCCGTTCCTGAAACCAGGCATCCAGCGTCCCGGCCGCCTGCATCGCACTGATTTTCGCTTCCGCCCGACCGATCTGCGCCGGCGCCGCCAGGGCCCAGAAGGAATCGCCCTTGCGCCAGCTCTCGCGCAGCGGCCCGGTCGGATCGAAATAGGCCTTCCCCTGCATGACCGCTTCGAGGACAGGCTCCGCCGGGCGCGGCTGGAAGCCGGCCGCGGCCAGCATTCCCGTCAGCCTGTCGAGGGGTATGTGACAGCGGATGCAGGCCTCGCGCGCCTCGGGCACGAGATCGTAGTACCAGTAGCCGTCGCGCAACTGGGCGTGGGTGCAGATATTGATCGCCAATACGCCGCCCGGCCTGATGACGCGGTGCATTTCGGCAATCACCGCGGCATGGACCGGCCAGGACGGGTTGTCCCCGTCTTCCAGATGATGCAGGACCTGGTTGATCATCGCCACGTCGAAGGCGCCGTCTTCGAACGGCAGCCGGTCGATCGAATGCTGGTGGAAGGCGATGCGGCCCTCTGCTTCGTCGGCGGCCAGTTTTCCCCGCGCCACCGCCAGCATGCCGCCGTTCAGGTCCACGGCGTCGACATGGGCGACATGGGGCAGCATGGCCTGCGAATAGGCACCGGTACCGCACCCCGCGTCGAGCAGGCGGATATCGTTGAGCGCGACCTCGCCCGATCCGATGCAGCGACAAAGTGCGTCGACGCCGATCGGCTCCCTGGTTTCGTCATAGGACCTGGAAACAGTGCCGTAATCCTCGTACCGGCTCATTCGCCCCACTCCCCCTGTTTGCGGGAATATTGCCCCAAGGTCCGTGCATGAGCAAAGCCGGATTATCGGGAAGTCACCAATCTTCTTCTGCCAAGCGCATACCCTGAAGGTATGGCACGGCGCTTGCTTAATGCACCGTTAAGTATTTTAGTGCAGCATGGAGCCCAGACATTCATTTTTTTGGTTTGCATAAAGCGATGCAAGGCTTCGGCCTGAAAACGGCACCGGACAAAGCCCTATGCCATGCAGCGGATATGAAACCATTTCGCCAACAGGGGAACCAGCGACCGGGCAAGTTGGAAGGCGACAGGGTACAGGCGTGAATTCCTTCAGGACACAGATGCAGCAACAATTGAGCACCATTGCCAGGACACGCCGTTATCTGTAGGCGTTGCTGGCTTTGAACCTCGCCATCCTGGCGCTGATCATTGCCTTTTTCTGGTACCACCAGCAGGTGCAGGACCGGATATTCGACAGGATCGTCAACTACCATGGCGCCGTTGCCCGGGCGGCACAGGCCAGCCTCACGGAACTGCACTATATTTCAGACGAATTGTGGCGCCAGGCGTCGCCACGCGACAACTCGGATTCTCCCGCCTCACCGGCGCCCTC
>JBFFGY010000048.1:0-10769 GCA_041557215.1 Alphaproteobacteria bacterium | reverse complement strand
CGCCATCGCGACCGCACCGGCGAGGGGCAATGGGTCGACATGGCGCTGCTGGACACACAGGTCGCCTGGCTGGTCAACGAAGCGCAGAATTACCTGATTTCGGGCGAGCGCCCGCCGCGGCGCGGCAACGGCCATCCCAATATCGTCCCCTACCAGGTGTTCGAGGCCAGCGACGGCCATATCGTGATTGCCTGCGGGAACGACCGGCAGTTTGGCGAGTTGTGCGACATTGCCGGCGAGTCGCAACTGACCGAGGATCCCCGTTTCGCCAACAACGACGCGCGCAGCCGCAATCGCGAGGAACTAATTCCGCTAGTCGCGGATTTCATGCGGCGCAGAACCATGCATGAATGGATGGAAGGGCTGCGTGCCCGCCAGGTGCCCTGCAGCTCGGTCCATACCGTCGACCAGGTCTTCGAGGACGCGCAGGTGAAGGCGCGCGAGATGCAGATTGAAATGCCCTACCCCCTGGCCGCGGCAGGAAATATCCCCATGGTCGGCAGCCCTATAAAGATGTCCGCCACCCCGCCCGAATACCGCCACGCCCCGCCGACGCTGGGCCAGCACACGGGCGAACTGCTGCACGAATTGCTGGGGTTGGACGACTCGGAAGTCTCGGCGTTGCGTGAGGCCGGCATTATCTAACGCAGAGCACCTCATACTTCGAGACGCCCTTATTAGGGCTTCTCAGAATGAGGGCCCAGACGAGACGTTGAAGCCTCATGCTGAGGAGGGCTGCAGGCCCGTGTCGAAGAATGAGGTCGCGCCGCTCCAGTTATTTCACTGCCACCGCATCACCGAACTTGTCCCCCCTACCGACCGCGAAGTATAGTCCCGGCTCATGAACGCCACCTCTTCCGCTTCTTCCCTCCAGTTCCCGCACCGGCATCTTCTCGGCATCGAGGGGCTTTCGGCGGACAGCATCACGATGTTGCTGGACCTGGCCAATACCTACGCCGAACAGAACCGCAAGGGGAACAGGTCCCTGTCGCTGCTGCAGGGCCGCACGGTCATGAACTTGTTCTTCGAAAGCTCGACCCGCACGCGAACCTCGTTCGAGCTTGCGGGCAAGCGGCTGGGCGCCGACGTCATCAACATGTCGGTCTCGACCAGCTCCATCAAGAAGGGCGAAACCCTGATCGACACGGCAATGACGCTGAACGCCATGCACACGGACGTGCTGGTCGTACGCCACGGCGACTCGGGCGCGGTGAAACTGCTGTCGGAGAAGGTAAACGGCGCAGTGATGAATGCCGGCGACGGCCGCCACGAGCACCCCACCCAGGCCTTGCTGGACGCGCTGACGATCCGCCGGCGCAAGGGGCGGCTGCAGGGGCTGACGGTGGCGATCTGCGGCGATGTACAGCACAGCCGGGTCGCGCGGTCGAATATCCTGCTGCTGCACACCATGGGCGCGCGGGTCCGGGTCATCGGGCCGCCGACCCTGCTGCCCACGGCGATCGACCGGTTCGGGGTCGAGGTCTTCCACGATATGCGCGAAGGACTGAAGGATTGCGACATCGTGATGATGCTGCGGCTGCAGACGGAGCGCATGCAGGGCCGATTCGTGCCGTCGATACGCGAATATTTCCACTTCTTCGGGCTGGACCGGGAAAAGCTGTCCCATGCGAAAGAGGACGCGCTGGTGATGCATCCCGGGCCGATGAACCGCGGCGTCGAGATCGACTCGGAACTGGCCGACGATATCGACCGGTCGGTGATTCGCGAACAGGTTGAGATGGGTGTTGCCGTGCGTATGGCCTGTATCGACCTGCTGACCCGCGGCATCGTGGGGAACGCGCCATGAGCAAATACCGCACGGCCTATATCAATGCGCGGCTGATCGACCCGGCGAGCGGGCTGGACGCGCCCGGCGGATTGCTGGCCGAGGACGGCAAGATTGCCGATGTCGGCGCCGGCCTGTTCGCCGACGGCACGCCGGATGGCGCGGAGGTCGTCGATTGCGGCGGCAAGGTGCTGGCGCCGGGGTTGGTGGATATGCGTGTTCAACTGCGCGATCCCGGCCATGAGCATATGGAGGATATCCGTTCCGCCGGTCTGGCCGCCGCCGCCGGCGGTGCTACCACCATGGTCTGCCTGCCGAACACCGAGCCGGTGATCGATAATGTCGCGGTGGTGGAATTCGTGGCGCGCCGCGCGCGCGAGGTGAAGCTGGCCAAAATCCATTGCTATGCCACCCTGACGAGGGGCATGGAAGGCAAGGAATTGACCGAGTTCGGCCTGCTGGGCGAGGCCGGCGCCGTGGCCTTCACCGACGCCGAGACGGCCATTGCCGACGCCAAGACCCTGCAGCGTGCGTTGAGCTATGCCACCACTTTCGGCCATATCATCGTGCAGCATCCGGAGGAGCCGTCGCTCTGCGAGGGCGGCGACATGAACTCCGGCGAGATCGCCAGCCGCCTGGGCCTGTCCGGTATGCCGGCGGTAGCCGAGGTGATGATGATCGAGCGCGACCTGCGGCTGGTCGAAGCGACCGGCGGGCGCTGGCATGCGGCCCACGTCTCCACCGCGGCCGGAGTCGAGGCGATCCGCCAAGCCAAGAAGCGCGGCCTGAACGTCACCTGCGACACCGCCCCGCATTATTTCGCCCTCAACGAGGTCGCGGTTGGCGACTACCGAACCTTCGCCAAAGTCCGCCCGCCGCTGCGGCGCGAAGAGGACAGGCTGGCGGTCGCCGAGGGTCTTGCCGACGGCACGATCGACGCCATCGCCAGCGATCATTCGCCCCATGACCAGGACTCCAAGCGCCTGCCCTTCGCCCAGGCCGCCTTCGGCATCATCGGGCTTGAAACCATGCTGCCGCTGACGCTGGAGCTGTATCACAACAAGCACCTCTCACTGATCGATGCCCTGGCCCTGCTGACCTCGAAGCCCGCCGCGCTGCTGGGCCTGAAGGCCGGGCGCCTGGCCAAGGGCGCGCAGGCGGACCTGGTGCTGATCGACCCCGACCGCCCCTGGAAGATCGACGAAAGCCGGTTCCGCAGCAAGTCCAAGAACTCGCCCTTCGACGGCCGCCCGGTGCAGGGCCATGCGCTACGCACCGTCGTGGATGGAAGGGCAATCTTCATCCACGGGCAGGAGGGCTGAACGATGGAGCCCGCAAGCTGGACTCTGGGAATCGGACCGGCCGTCGGCGTGCTCGCCCTGGCCTATCTCGCCGGCTCAATCCCCTTCGGGCTCATCCTGACCAAACTGGCCGGACTGGGCGACATCCGCAATATCGGATCGGGCAATATCGGCGCGACCAACGTGCTGCGTACCGGCAACAAGCGACTGGCCGCGGCGACCCTGCTGCTGGACGCGGGTAAGGGCGCGGCCGGCGGACTGATTGGCGGGATGTTCGCGCCGGAAGGAGCACTGATCGGCGCGGTCGCCGCAACGTTCGGGCACATGTTCCCGGTATGGCTGGGCTTCAAGGGCGGCAAGGGCGTGGCCACCGGGCTGGGCGCACTGGCGGTGCTGGCTTGGCCGTCGGCGCTGATCGCCGCCGCCGTCTGGCTGCTGTCGGCGTTGACGTTGCGCATCTCGTCGGCCTCGGCGCTGATCACCACGGCGCTGGCCCCCTTCCACGCCTGGTATTTCGCCGGCCCCTGGACGGCGCTGGCGGTGGGCGGAGTCTGCGGCCTGATCTGGATTCGCCACCACCAGAACATCGCCCGCCTGCTCAAGGGCGAGGAACCCAAGATCGGCAAGAAGGGCTGAACGCTTGCGGGGGCCGACTGACGAACCCGAACGCCTTGCGCGGCTGCGGTTGATCCGCGGCGAGAATGTCGGCCCGATCACATTCCGCGAACTGCTGAAATATTTCGCCAGCGCCGAAGAGGCGCTGGAGGCCCTGCCCTCGCTGGCGGCCAAGGGCGGACGCAAGATCAAGGTCTTTCCGAAATCCAGGGCCGAGGAGGAAATCGCGCTGGCAAAGGCGATCGGCGCCCGGCAACTGCATATGGGCGAAGCCGGTTATCCGGCGGCCCTGATGGCGGCCGAGGACGCGCCGCCGGTATTACTGGCCATCGGAAACGTCCATCTGCTGGAACAGCCGATGGTCGGCATGGTCGGTGCGCGCAATGCCTCGACCAACGGGCGGCGGCTGGCGCGCGACATTGCAGCCGGCATCGCCGCGGGCGGTTTCGTGGTGGCGTCCGGCATGGCGCGCGGCATCGACGCTGCGGCCCATGAGGGCGCGCTGGAGGGTGGCACCGTTGCGGTGCTGGCCGGCGGGCCGGACGTGGTCTATCCGGAGGAGAACCGCGGGCTGTACGAACAGCTGATCGAACGCGGCGCCATCGTCACCGAATGCCCGCCGGGCCTGACGCCGCAGGCGCGGCATTTCCCTCGCCGCAATCGGATCATTTCCGGCCTGTCGCTGGGCGTCGTGGTGGTGGAAGCAGCGCAGCGGTCGGGATCGCTGATCACCGCGCGGCTGGCCGGCGAGCATGGACGCGAGGTAATGGCGGTGCCCGGTTCGCCGCTGGACCCGCGTTGCCGGGGCACCAACGGGCTGATCCGCAACGGCGCAACGCTGGTCGAGAATGCCGAGGATGTGCTGACTATCGTCAAGGCAATGCACGGCCAGGGACTGGGCGAAACGCCGGGCGCCGAATTCGACGCTGCTTCCGGCGCAGCCGAATCGGTACCCGACGATACCCGCAATCGCATCCTGGAGGCACTGGGCCCGACGCCTGCCCCGGTCGATGTAATCATCCGCGATCTGGGCCTGCCGCCTGCCGTGGTGCTCACCGTCCTGCTGGAACTGGAACTGGCCGGAAAGCTGGAGCGCCAGCCGGGAAATATGGCGGCACTGGTCGATTAGCGATTCCAACCTATTGAAAATCCGTCCCTTTCACTCTTTATGTTGACAACCGGGCTTCGGATGCGGAGTTTCATGGGCCCCACCTTGGGGGCGGGGATATAAGAACAGGCACAGTGCCGTGAGGGGATTCCAGGTCAAGGAATGAACGTCGTCATCGTCGAATCGCCGGCCAAGGCGAAGACCATCAACAAGTATCTGGGCGCGGACTACAAGGTCCCCGCATCCTACGGCCATGTGCGCGACCTGCTGGCCAAGGACGGGGCCGTCGATCCCGACAACGGCTTTGCCATGCAGTGGCAGGTGGACGACCGCGCCAAGAAACAGATCGGCGAAATCCGCAAGGCCCTGAAGGGCGCGGACCACCTCTATCTGGCCACCGACCCCGACCGCGAGGGGGAGGCGATTTCCTGGCATGTGCTGCAGGTGCTTGCTGAAAACAGCGGACTGAAGGATATCGACGTCAAGCGCGTGGTGTTCCACGAGATCACCAAACGCGCGGTGACCGACGCGGTGGCCAATCCCCGCGACATTAACGAGGAACTGGTCAACGCCTACCTGGCGCGCCGGGCGCTGGACTTCCTGGTCGGCTTCACCCTGTCACCGGTGTTGTGGCGCAAGCTGCCGGGTGCGCGTTCCGCGGGGCGCGTGCAGTCGGTGGCGTTACGGCTAATCTGCGAGCGCGAATCTGAGATCGAAATCTTCCGACCCCAGGAATACTGGACCGTCGATGCCGGCTTCATGACACCGGCGGGAAATCCCTTTACCGCGCGCCTAACGCATCTGAACGGCGAAAAGCTGGATCGCATGGGCATCGGCGACGAGGCGACGGCAAAGGCCGCCGTCCAGGCGATCGAGACTCGCAACTACAGCATCGCGAATATCGAGGCCAAAAAGGTCAGGCGCAGCCCGCCCCCGCCCTTCACCACCTCGACCCTGCAGCAGGAGGCCAGCCGCAAGCTGCGCCTGGGCACCTCACGCACCATGCAGTTGGCGCAGCGCCTCTATGAGGGTGTGACGCTGGACGGCGAGACGGTTGGCCTGATCACCTATATGCGAACCGACAGCGTGACGCTGAGCCAGGAAGCGATCCAGGCCAGCCGCAGCCTGATCGAGCAGGATTTCGGAAAGCAGTACCTTCCGGAGAAACCGCGGATTTACAAGACCAAGGCCAAGAACGCCCAGGAGGCGCATGAGGCGATCCGCCCGACCTACCTGTTCCGCCGGCCGGCGCAACTGCGCCACGTGCTGGACGACGACCAGTTGCGGCTCTACGAACTGATCTGGAAGCGTACCGTCGCCGCCTCGATGGAAAATGCGGTGATGGATCAGGTGGCGGTCGATATCGCCAGCCCGGACAAGCAGGTCACCCTGCGCGCCAACGGTTCGGTCATCGCCTTCGACGGCTTCCTGAAACTCTATCGCGAGGACAAGGACGACGAGACCAACGGCAATGGCGACGATGGCGACCGCCGCCTGCCCGCGATGAAGCAGGGCGAAAACCCGGCTTTGGGCGAAGTCGTACCCGAGCAGCATTTCACCCAGCCGCCGCCGCGCTATACCGAGGCCAGCCTGGTCAAGAAGATGGAAGAGTTGGGCATCGGCCGTCCCTCGACCTACGCCAGCATCCTGAAGGTGCTGCAGGACCGCGAATATGTGCGCCTTGAACAGCGCCGCTTCATTCCCGCGGACAAGGGGCGCCTGGTTGTCGCCTTCCTGGCAAGCTTCTTCCCGCGCTACGTGGAATACGACTTCACTGCGCAGATGGAAGAGCAACTGGACGATATTTCCGGCGGCCGCATCGACTGGAAGTCGGTGTTGAACGATTTCTGGCGCGATTTCTCGACCGCGGTAGACGGCACCAAGGAGATCACTTTCAGCCAGGTGATCGACGAGTTGGACAAGTCGCTTGGCCCGCATTTCTTCCCGCCGAAGAACGGCGAGGATGCGGAGGCTGCACGTGCCTGCCCGTCCTGCAGCGGAGGCAGGCTGAACATCAAAGTTGGCCGTTTCGGCGCCTTCATCGGCTGTTCAAACTATCCGGAATGTCGCTATACCCGCCAGCTTGGCCTTGAAGGCAGCGGCGACGGCGAGACCGGCGCGGAAGCCGAGGCCGGAGCTGACCTGCCGCGCACGCTGGGTGCCGATCCGGCGACCGGCAAGGAAGTCAGCCTGCGCAAGGGCCCCTATGGGCTGTATGTGCAGCTTGGCGAGGAAGAAGCACTGCCGCCCGAGGAACTGGACGAGAACGGCAAGAAGAAGAAGGGGCGCAAGCCCAAGGCGCCGAAACCGCCACGAGCCTCCCTGCCCCGCGGCATGCCGGCCACCCATATCGATCTGGAAAAGGCGCTGGCCCTGCTGTCGCTGCCGCGCGAAGTGGGCGTCAATCCCAACAGCGGCGAGATGATCTCCGCCGGCATCGGGCGTTTCGGCCCCTATGTGAAGCATGGCACGACCTATGTGTCGCTGAAGGGCGACGACGACGTGCTGACGGTCGGCCTGAACCGCGCGGTGGAACTGGTGGAAACCGCGATTGCGAAGAAACCGCCAGCGACGGAACTTGGCGCCCATCCCAAGGACGGCAAGGCGATTTCTGTTGGCAAGGGACGTTTCGGCCCCTATGTAAGGCACGGCAAGACCTTCGCATCCCTGCCCAAGGGTATGGAGATGGATGCGGTTACGCTGGAGCAGGCGATCGAACTGATCGATGCCAAGCAGGCCAAGGCCGGCAACGGCAAGACCGCAAAGGCAGCGAAGGCGCCGGCCAAGAAGACGGCTGCGAAAAAGGCCACGGCGAAAAAGAAGCCGGCCAAAAGCGCCAAGAAGGTCTGACGCCACGTCCCGATTGCGGCCGGTTCCAGGGCCGCATCCATTCGTCGATGGCTGCAAGGAACAACGCCGGACCGCCCGGGGGGAGCCCCCGGCGATGGCGGTTATGCGCATTTGCGCCCATAACGGAAAACCGCTCCTCCGGCCCGAATATATGAATTGAGACAAGAGATTGAATAAAAAAGAGAAAAAGACGAAAACGAAGGAAGTTCCTCGTCCCACGAAGGAACAGATCATATCCTTCATCGAGGACAGCCCGACCCCGGTCGGCAAGCGAGAGATCGCACGTGCCTTCCATCTGGGCGCTCCCGAACGTATCTGGCTGAAAGGCATATTGAAGGAACTGGCCGAGGAAGGCCGTGTCGAACGCGGCCGCAAGCGCCGTGTGGCCAAGCCCGGCGCCCTGCCCGAGGTTTCGGTGATCGAGGTGGCGCGGATCGATGCCGACGGCGAGGTGATCTGCAAGCCGGTCAAGGAAACCGAAGGCAAACCGCCGATCATCTATCTGAAGCCCGGCGGCCACCTGGGCACAGCCCCCGGCGAGGGCGACCGGCTGCTGGCCCGGCTGAAACGCATCGGCGCGGACACATATGAAGCACAGATCATCCGCGTTCTGGGCGCCGGCCCGCGAAAACTGATTGGCGTATTCGAACCATCCGATCAGGGCGGCTTCGTCCGCCCCACGGATCGCCGCCACAAGAGCGACTATGTCGTCGGCTCGGCTGACGTGGGCAAGGCGCGGCCGGGCGACCTGGTCAGCGCCGAGATCCTGGACACCAGGGGCTATGGCGCGCGGCGCGTGAAGATCATCGAGCGGCTGGGCCGGATGGGCGATGCCAGCACCATCAGCCTGGTCGCCATCCACCAGAACGGCATCCCCGTGGAGTTTCCGGCCGAGGCGCTGAAACAGGCGGAGGCGGCGCAGCCGGTTTCCCTGGGCAAGCGCACCGACCTGCGCGACTACCCGCTGGTCACCATCGACGGCACGGATGCGCGCGATTTCGACGATGCGGTCTGGGCGGCCCCTGACGATGACCCGAAGAACGAGGGCGGCTGGCACCTGATCGTCGCCATTGCCGACGTCAGCTGGTATGTGCGCCCCGGCGACCCGCTGGACCGCTCGGCCCGCGAGCGCGGCAATTCCTGCTACTTCCCGGACCGCGTGGTCCCGATGCTGCCGGAAAAGCTTTCCAACGACCTCTGTTCCCTGCGCCCGCATGAGGATCGCGCCTGCATGGCGGTCCATATGTGGATCGACAGGGAAGGCAGGCTGAAGAAGCACAAATTCGTGCGCGGCCTGATGCGCTCCGCCGCGCGGCTGATCTACGAGCAGGTCCAGGCGGCGCGCGACGGCAATCCGGACGAGGTAACGGGGCCGCTGCTGGAGCCAGTGATTTCGCCGCTATACGGTGCGTACGACGCGTTGCTGCGCGGACGCGCCGCGCGCGGCGCGTTGGAACTGGAAATCCCGGAACGCCAGGTCATCCTGGGCGAGGACGGCCATATCGAGCGTATCGTCCCGCGTCAGCGGCTGGACAGCCACAAACTGATCGAGGAATTCATGATCCTCGCCAACGTGGCCGCGGCGGAGGCGCTGGAAGCGAAGAACCGGCCAGCCATGTACCGCATCCACGAACCGCCGCCGCTGGACAAGCTGGAGGCGCTGCGCATGGCGCTGGACGGGCTGGGCTACAAGCTGGCCAAGGGACAGACTATCCGCCCCAGTCTTTTCACCGGCATCCTCGCCAAGGCCGAGGGCACCGAGAAGGAAACGCTGATCAGCGAGCTTATCCTGCGCAGCCAGAGCCAGGCCAAATACAGCCCCGACAACCCGGGCCATTTTGGCTTGGCACTGCGACGCTACTGCCATTTCACCTCGCCGATCCGGCGCTATGCCGATTTGCTGATGCACCGCTCGTTGATCGGCGGCTATCGCCTGGGCGAAGGGGCGCTGAGCGAGGAGGAAGCCGAGAAATTCGAGGAGATCGGCGATCATATCTCGTCGACCGAAAGGCGCGCCATCGTCGCGGAGCGCGATGCCATGGACCGTTACACCACGGCCTTCATGGCCGAACGTGTCGGCGCCACCTTCACCGCGCGCGTCAGCGGCGTCACCCGCTTCGGCCTGTTCGTCACGCTGGACGAGACAGGCGCGGACGGGCTGATCCCGGTCTCCACAATCGCCGACGACTATTTCATCCATGACGAGGTGAACCACGCCCTGGTCGGCGAGCGCACCGGCACGACCTTCACCCTGGCGGATTCGGTGGTCGTGGAACTGGTGGAGGCCGACCCGATTACGGGCGGCATGGTCTTCACCATCATCGAGGGCGGCAAGGAAGGCCGGCCGGTGAAAAAAGGCCGCGGCGGACCAAGGCGCGGCGGGCCGAAACGAGGTTCGTCAAGAGGCGCACCAAAAACCAAGGGTACACGCCGGCGGCGCTAGCGTTTCATTAAACAAAAATAAACCATCTTTCACATACTATAGAGGCAATGGCGCTGCACGCGGCATTACCCGATGCCTTACTGGCAAACCGCTGGAACCCAGGAGCGTGGGATGAACTTTTTTATCAAAGCCGCGGTCGCAATAGTGGTCGTTTTTTCGGCTTGGGGAACGGCCCAGGCGCAGATGTATATCGGTGGTTCGCTGGGGTATGCCGCCACTGAGCCCGCCGTCGCCGAGGACTCGGTTAACTGGTGGAACAACAGCACTTACGGCCCCGGTTTCGACTGTGATGGGATCGGCTGCTATTCCGAACAGGATCCAAGCGGCGCCCTAAAATTCTTTGTCGGCTACCAAATGAACCCCTGGTTTTCGGTCGAGGGCTTTCTTGCCTACCTCGGGCAATACAACAGTTTTGCCTCCGATGGTTGGACAGAAGCTTATACGACGGCCGACAGCGGCACCCTTGGCATCGCCGCTGTCGGTCAGATCCCGCTGGGCAGTGGCCGGGTCAGCCAGCTTGGAAAGCTTGGCTTGCATAGTTGGTCCATTCAAGGCGATGAGCAAATATGGGACTACTAGATAGACGCTGGCACCAGCGGTTCCTTTGAGGAAACTGGCGTAGACTTCATGGGCGGGGTCGGCGTGAACATCAATTTCGGACAACAT
>JBFFGY010000047.1:0-10772 GCA_041557215.1 Alphaproteobacteria bacterium | reverse complement strand
TCTCCTCCGCAGCCCGCGCCAGCGTTGCCCAGGCCTCGGCGATATCGCCTTCCGGAAGCAGCACCGTCATGTCGTTGTCCAGCTTTACGTTCCAGCGCCGGGAACCCACGCGCACCGCCGCCACTACCCTTTCCTTCAGGTCCGGCTGGCTCTCCAGCATGTTGAACAATTGCGCGAAATTTTCCGGCGCATCGTCGCCGACGATGACCTTGAGATGATTGTATTGGCCGACATCTTCGGCGCCGATTACCGCGCCCGTCTCGTCGACCAGCGCGAACTCGCCTTTATGCTGCCAGATCGCCGCCGGCTGCCGTTCGATCAGGTCGACGAAGATCGTGTCTGGAAGGCGCCGCTCCACGCGTGCATCCTTTACCCAGCCCAAGGCGAGCAACCGTTCACGCCCCTCTGCCGGCGAGAAGGCGAACAGCGGCATCCCGCGCTGCACGTTCAGTGCCGCCAGAATGCGCTCGGCTGGCGTCTTGTTGCGGCCTTCGACAAGGACGTTGTTCACCGCCATTCCCGCCGAGGCGCTCCAGGACACGATCGCTTCACCGGTGTCGACGCCCAGTTGCGCGAAACCACCGCTGCGCCAGGCTGCGACGCTGAGCGATAACAGGATCACCGCAAGGGAGCCAAGCACCGCAGGCCGCAAGCTGCGTTCCGCCCATGCCGGCAGGCGCCTTTTCAGCGAATTGAGGCGGTGGGACTTGGTCCGGCGCAAGGGTTTTGCGCCGGCTGCCGGGGCGGCTTTAGCCGCGCGCCGCGGATAAAGCGATGGCAGCGTCAACTGTCGCATGCAGCGTTCTCCACCATCCATTCAACCAGGTCCTCGAAGGAGATGCCGACATGCGCCGCTTGCTCCGGCACCAGCGACAACGGGGTCATGCCCGGCTGGGTGTTGACTTCCAGCATGTACAGTTCGCCCGGGTCCTTCGCGGTATCGTCGTATCGGAAATCCGCCCGGCTGACGCCGCGGCAGCCAAGGGCCCTGTGCGCGGTCAGCGCGTAATCCTTGGCCAGAGACGCAACGCCAGCAGGGACAGGCGCCGGGCATAGATGGGTCGTCTTCCCATCCGTATATTTGGCCGTGTAGTCGTAGAATCCGGAATGCGGTCGCAGTTCGGTGACGCCCAGTGCGCGGTTGCCCATGACCGACACGGTCAGTTCGCGTCCGGGAATGAATTTCTCCACCAGCACGGGTCGGTCGGCGGGCAGATCGTCCAGCGGCAGGTCGTTGTCGCCGGGTTGCACGATATGCACGCCGACGCTGGAGCCCTCGTCGACCGGTTTGATGACGTAGGGTGCGGCCATGACGCCGCCGGCCCGCAGGCGCCGCATGCTGACCACTTCACCGGGCGGGCAGGGGATGCCCTCTGCCTCGAAGAGCTTCTTGGCCATGGCCTTGTCCATGGCCAGAGACGAAGCCAGCAGTCCGGAGTGGGTGTAGGGGATATCCAGGATATTCAACACGCCCTGGATATTGCCGTCCTCTCCCCAGCGGCCGTGTAAACCGTTGAACACGACGTCGGGCTTCGTCGTCAGTTCGGCAAGCAGGACAGACAGGTCGCGCTGCAGGTCGACTCGCTGCACCCGGTAGCCCTTGCGTTCCAGGGCATCGGCGCAGGCCTTGCCGCTGACCAGCGACACCTCGCGTTCCGCCGACCAACCGCCCATCAGTACCGCGACCGTCTTGCTCATGCCCGACCCTCCTTAGCGGCATTTCCGATGCGCCGGATTTCCCAGCGCAGCTCGACACCGCTGTTTTCTCGAACCCGGCGGCGCACTTCCTCGCCCAGCCCCTCGATGTCGGCGGCCGTGGCGTCGCCAGTGTTGATCAGGAAGTTGCAATGCCGCTCTGACACCATTGCCCCGCCCATGCGCATGCCGCGGCAGCCTGCCGCGTCGATCAGTTGCCATGCCTTTTGTCCCGGCGGATTGGCGAAGGTGGAGCCGCCGGTCCGGCTGCGTACCGGCTGGCTGTCCATGCGGGTTTCGCCGATCTCTTCCATGCGGGCGACTATGGTCTCGCGGTCGCCGGGCGTTCCCTCGAACTCCGCCGCCGTGAAGATCCACTCCTCGGCCACGCCGCAATGGCGGTAGCTGAAACCCATGTCCTCGTTCGTCAATTCCCGCAAATCGCCGGCGGCATCGATCGCCCAGGCGCGGCGCAGCACGTCCTTGACCTCGCCGCCATAGGCGCCGGCGTTCATGCGCAACGCACCGCCGATCGTGCCCGGTACCCCGCAAAGGAACTCCAGTCCGGACAGTCCCGCATCCCGCGCGGCCCGGGCGACGTAAAGGTCGGGTGCGGCCGCACCGGCGCGCAGCAAATTGCCCTCGACGGAAATATCCGCAAACCCCTTGCCCAGCCGGATAACAGCGCCCGGGACGCCGCCGTCGCGTACCAGCAGGTTCGACCCCACGCCGATCACGGTGACCGGCACGTCCGCGGGCTTGGCAGCCAGAAAAGCCTGCAGGTCTTCAACGTCTTCCGGCCGGAACAGGAGTTCCGCCGGGCCGCCGACGCGGAACCAGGTGATCTTCGCCAGGTCGGCGCCGCGCTGCAGACGTCCCTTGAGGGGCGGCAGGGCGTCGACCCAATCGCGAGTCATATTGCGTTCTGCGGCCATCATTCCGCCGCTCCCTTGCCGAGGGCCAACAACTGGTCGGGAAGCGCATTGGCCCAGGCCGAAATGGTGCCGGCCCCCAGGCACACCACCATGTCGCCCGGCTCGGTCTCTTCCGCCACCAGTCGCGCCAGGTCCGTCTCGCTGTCCAGGGTCAGCACATGGCGGTGGCCGCGGCTGCGCATGCCTTCCGCCAGCGCGTCCCGGTCCACGCCCGGGATCGGCTCCTCGCCGGCCGGATAGACATTGGCCACGATCACCGTGTCGGCATCGTTGAAGCAGGCGCAGAATTCCTCGAACAGGCTCTGCAGGCGGGTGTAACGGTGCGGCTGCACCACGGCGACCACCTTGCCGAGCGATGCGCTCCGCGCGGCCTTGAGCACCGCTGCGATCTCGACAGGGTGGTGGCCGTAATCGTCGATGACGGTGACGCCATTGGCCTCGCCGGTGCAGGTGAACCGTCGCTTGACGCCTTCGAAATTCGCCAGGCCGCCGGCAATGACGTCGTCGGCGATGCCCATTTCCAGACCCACCGCCATGGCCGCCAGTGCATTAAGCATATTGTGCTGGCCGTACATCGGCAGGCGGATATCCTTGATGACCCGCTCTTCGTCGCCACGAGACACGACGACCGAGAAGCGGCAACCGTCCCGCCCGCAGCCGGCGTCGATTGCCCGTATTTCCGCTTGCGGGCTGAAGCCGTATGTGATCAGTCGGCGGTCGGATACCTGCCCAATGAGGGCCTGAACCTCCGGGTGGTCGATGCAGAGCGCGGCGAAACCATAGAACGGGATGTTCTCGACGAAGGTCCGGAAGGCCTCTTTGACTTTGTCGAAGGAGCCGTAGAATTCCATGTGCTCCGGGTCGATATTGGTCACCACCGCGATGGTCGAGGGCAGCTTTATGAAGGTGCCGTCCGATTCGTCGGCCTCGACAACCATCCATTCGCCGGCGCCCAGGCGCGCATTGGTGCCATAGGCATTAATGATGCCGCCATTGATGACGGTGGGATCGTAACCGGCGGTGTCCAGCATCGCAGCGATCAGCGAGGTCGTCGTGGTCTTGCCATGGGTTCCGCCCACGGCGATCGCCCATTTCAGGCGCATCAGTTCGGCCAGCATCTCGGCGCGGCGCACGACCGGCACCAGTTTTGCTCGGGCGGCCACGACCTCGGGGCTGTCGGCTTTTACCGCCGACGAAATCACGACGACCTGGGCTTCGCCCACATTTTCCGCGCGATGGCCGATGGCGATGGATATGCCCATATCGCGCAAACGCTTGACGTTGGCGTTGTCGGAAAGGTCGCTGCCCTGCACCGAATAGCCCAGATTGTGCAGGATTTCGGCGATGCCGGACATGCCGATCCCGCCAATTCCAACGAAATGAATGGTGCCGATGGTGAGTGGCATCTTGCTCATGCCTGGGCCTCCTCCGGCACTGGCTGTTCGGTTGTTTCGGCCGGCAAGTCACCGATCAGTTCGCAGACCAGGTCGGCCAACCTCTCCGCGGCATCGGTCACGCCGACGCGAAGGGCGCAATCCGCGGCTCTCTGCAGCTTCTCGGGCGACTCCAGCAGCGACAGCACCAGCGCCGACAATGACTCAGGCGTTGCCGTATCCTGCGGCACCAGCCAGCCGCCGCCGGCATCGCAGAGCCTTGCCGCATTTTCCCGCTGATGATTATCGATAGCGTGCGGGTAGGGGATCATGATCGCCGATCTTCCGGTCGCCGACAGTTCCGCCACCGTCGACGCGCCGGATCGGCAAATCACCAAGTGGGCCCTTGCCAGCCGAGTCGGGATATCGGTGAAGAAGGACGCCAATTCAGCTTGGATTCCAGCCGCATCGTATATCTTGCGAACGTCGGCCAGGCTCTCCTCTCGGCATTGCTGGGTTACCCGCAGTCGACCGCGAATTCCTTCCGGAAGGCCCGACAGCGCCGGCGGCACGATCTCGCTGAACACGGCCGCGCCCTGGCTGCCGCCGGTAATCAGGACTTCGATGGGCTGGCCGTCTTCCGGCGCGCGATATGGCGGTGAGGCCTGGATGATTTCCGGCCGCACCGGGTTCCCCGTATGGACGGCGCGCATCCGGTCGCGCTCTCCCAGCATGTCGACCCGCTCGAAGCTGGTGGCGATGCGCGCTGCATAGGGCGCCAGCATGCGGTTGGCGCGGCCCAGGACCGCATTCTGTTCGTGGATGATGGTCTTGCAGCGAAGCTGCGATGCGGCGACGACGGTGGGAACCGAGGGATAGCCGCCGAAGCCGGCGACGGCGCGCGGCCCGAGTTGCTTCAGAAGGCTCCTTGCCTGAAGCCAACCCAGGCCAAGCTGTAAGACTGCCCCGATGCGGGCGGCAAGCCCGCGGCCGCTGAAGCCTGCGGCTCGGATACGGTGGGTTTCGAGTTCGCCCAGCAGCCCGCTATAGGCGCTGCCGCGGCGGTCGGTGACAAGAACGAGCCGGTAGCCCCGCCCCATGAGTACGCGCGCAAGGGCCTGTGCCGGGAAGACATGTCCCCCGGTTCCGCCAGTTGCAAGTACAATTGGGCCATCGGCTCTACTCGTCACACAGTCACTCTTCCTCTCCGACTCGCCTCCTCGTCAGCGCCAGCAACATGCCCATGCCAATCGACATGGCCAGAAGCGACGAACCCCCGTAGGACAAGAAGGGCAGCGTCATGCCCTTGGTAGGGATCAGGTTAAGGGTCGAGCCCATGTTGATCGCCGCCTGCAGGCCGAACTGCACCAGCAGCCCGAAACCGGCCAGCGTGACGAACGCATTGTGCTCGTGGAACAGCCGCGCAAAGCCGAGCAGCACGATGAACGCAAAGATGGCGACGATCGCCAGCGTCATGATCAGCCCGTATTCTTCGCCGGCCACGGCCAGGACCATGTCGGTATGGGCATCCGGCAGACTTGCCTTGACCACACCCTCGCCCGGGCCTTCACCGGTATAACCACCGGCCAGGAAGGCCTGCATGGCGCGCTCGATCTGATAGCTGTTGGCGTTGGGATCCATGAAGCGGTCGATGCGCAGCGCCACATGCGGGAACACGAAATAGGCCGCCATCAGGCTGAGCCCGCCCATCACTGCGGAACCGCCGATCCAGGCGATCGAAATCCCGGCCAGGAACCATTGCGCCAGCCAGACCGCGGTGACCACGCCGGCCTGCCCCACATCGGGCTGGGCCAGCAGCAGGCCGACGATCACGGTGAAAATCAGCGTGCAGATCGCGGCGCCGGGGATTTCCTCGTTGGCGGGACGGGGCGCCAGCAGCCAGGCGGTGACCACCGCAAAGGCGGGTTTAAGGAATTCCGACGGCTGCACCGAGAATCCGAAGATATAGATCCATCGGCTGGCTCCCTTCACCTCGTCGCCGGTAAAGATGGTCATCACCATAAGCACCATGGCGATGGCGAACATCGCCAGGGCCAGCCGGCGAATGCCCTTCAGCGACATGGTCGAGATGGCAACCATGGCGATCAGCGCGAACGGCAGCAGCATCGCATGGCGCACGACGAAATGTTGCGGATCCAGACCCAGGCGATAGGCCACCGGCGGGCTTGCCGCCATGGTCATCATCATGCCGGCAACGACCAGCAGGAACAGCGCCAGAAGGGTCCATTTATCGACGGTCCACCACCAGCGGCCGACGATGGAATTATCGGTTCGTGACAAGGCAGGCATCAGGCAGTCTCTCCACGTCTGAATTCACGTAGAGACCCCCGCGGCGTTTCCGCCACCAGCCTCTGAAACTCGATCCCTCTTTGTTCAAAATCCTTGAACTGGTCGAAGGACGCGCAAGCGGGTGAAAGCAATACGACCGCGCCGGCGAGTCCGTCTCGCAAGGCCGCGTCGCGAGCATCCCGTATCGCGGTTTTCAGGTCGCCGCATTTTTTTATTTCGACCCGGCCCCGCAGCTCCGCCGCCATATAGTCCGAGGCCTCCCCTATCAAAAAGGCCTGCCGGACGTGCGGCAAATAGGGATCGAGAACGGTTAACCCGCCCTCCTTGGCGCGGCCGCCGGCGATCCAGTATATGTTCTCGTAACTGGCCAGGGCGCGCGCTGCAGCGTCGGCATTCGTTGCCTTGCTGTCGTTAATATAACTTATTCCATCGATTTTATCTATTAACTGCAGCCTGTGTGGAAGCCCCCGAAAACTCCGGATTCCGGCAACAATCGTCGGTGATTTGAGGCGAATTGCGCGGGCTGCGGCATAGGCGGCCACAGCATTCTGGGAATTATGTTCCCCCGGCAGCCGCTCTACCTCCGCCAGATTCATGACCTCGACGGTCTCGCCATCCGTCTCGTCGTACAGAACTCGATCAATCGCATATACGCCGCCGGGAACACGTTTTGTTGCCGAAACGCCGATTACCCGAACGCCCGATTCGGGGCTCGCGGCGGTCAGTGAGTCAAAGATCCGACGAGCATGGACGTCGTCCGTACCGACGACGGCGGTGCCGCCCGGCCTCTGGCCCTCGAATATCCGGCATTTTGCGGCGACATAGCCCTCCATGCCGCCATGGCGGTCCAGATGGTCAGGGGCGATATTGATCAGGACCGCAACGTCGCATGAAAGAGACGGTACCTGCTCAAGCTGATAGGACGACATTTCCAGCACATAGAAGCCGTCCTTGCCGAGCGCGTCGAATTCGATGGCGGATCGGCCGATATTGCCGCCGACTTCCAATCTGCAACCAGCTTGCTGCAGGATATGGCCGATCAAAGCGGTGGTGGTCGATTTGCCATTGGTACCGGTGATCGCCACGTAGTTTGCCTCCGGGCAGGCCCGGATCAGCAACTCTATATCTCCGATGATCTCCGCCCCGGCCTCGCGCGCCCTGGTGGCCGAGATGTGCGGGGCTGGGTGGGTGTGCGGGATACCGGGGCTCAGCACCAGCGTTTGCACGCCGCTCCAGTTCTTGGCCTCGGCCAGGTCTGCCAGCGGAATGCCCGCCGCGCACGCCGCCCCGCGGCCCGCCTTGCTATCGTCCCAGGCGCGTACCTCCGCCCCGCCCGCGGCAAGTGCGCGCGCCGCCGCCAGCCCCGAGCGGGCCAAGCCCATCACGGCGACCGGTTTTCCGGCGAAAAGGCTGAGGTCGATCATCGGGTGCCGGTCCTCCTTACCGCAGCTTCAATGTGGCAAGGCCGATCACCGCCAGAATGGCGGCGATGATCCAGAATCGGATGACGATGGTGGGCTCCGACCATCCCTTCTTCTCGAAGTGATGGTGCAGCGGCGCCATGGCGAAGACGCGCTTGCCGGTAAGCTTGAAGGAGGCCACCTGGACGATAACGGAGACGGTCTCCAGCACGAACAGGCCGCCGATAATGGCCAGCACCAGTTCGTGTTTGGTGATGACGCTGATTGCGCCCAGCGCGCCGCCGACCGACAGCGACCCGGTATCGCCCATGAACACCATGGCGGGCGGCGCGTTGTACCACAGGAACCCCAGGCTGGCGCCGACCAGTGCGCCGCAGAACACGCCCAGTTCGCCGGTGCCGGGGACGAAGTTGATCTGCAGGTAGTTGGCGAAGACCGCGTTACCGGCCAGATAGGCGATGAATCCGAAGCAGGCCGCCGCGATCATCACCGGCACGATTGCCAGCCCGTCCAGCCCGTCCGTCAGATTGACCGCATTCGAAGCACCGACCATGACGAAAACGGCGAAGGGAACGAACAGGATGCCCAGCGGGATCAGCAGGTCCTTCAGGAATGGTACGACCAGGCCTGTCGCCAGCGGCTCCTTGCTGATATTGACCAGCAGCCAGGCCGCAATGGCCGAAATCCCGATTTGCCAGACCAGCTTCAGCTTGCCCGGCAGCCCTTTCGTGTTCCGCTTCGACAGTTTCAGGTAATCGTCCGCGAAACCGACCGCGCCGAAGCCGACTGTCACCAGCATGACGATCCAGACATAGGCGTTCTTGAGGTCCGCCCACAGCAGCGTGGAAAAGCAAAGTGCCAGCAGGATCAGGAATCCGCCCATTGTCGGCGTCCCGGCCTTGGCCAGGTGGGTTTCCGGTCCGTCGGTCCGAATCGGCTGGCCGGCGCCCTGCTGCGATTTCAGCCAGCTGATGACCCAGGGTCCCAGCAGGAAGCTAAGGAACAGGGAGGTCATCATTGCACCGCCGGTCCGGAAGGTAAGGTACCGGAACAGGTTGAAGGCCTGGAAGTCGTCGGCCAGCGGGGCCAGCAAGTTGTATATCATCCCTGTGCCCCTATCCCTGTCCACCCGCCATGCGGGACGGTTTGTTGCCATGTGCCCTGTCCAGCGCCAGCAGCGCCTCGACGACGGGCGCCATGCGGCTGCCCAGCGAACCCTTCACCGTCACTACGTCGCCAGGGTGGACGGTTTCGCACAGGCGCGCGATCAGCCCGTCGCTAGCATCGGCATGTAGCGCGTTCATTGACGGTGGCACGGAATTGCTCAATTCGCCCATGTTCGGGCCGCAGGAGAACAGCATGTCCACCTGCGCCTCCTCCAGGTCGGGTGCCAGGCCAGCATGCAGTTGCGGGCTGTCCTCGCCGAGTTCCAGCATGTCGCCCAGTACGGCAATGCGCCGGCCCGATGGTCCGGTGGGCGTCGCCGCCAGAACCGCGATGGCGGCGCGCATCGAGGCCGGACTGGCATTGTAGCTTTCGTCAATCACGGTAAAGGCGCCGCCGGGCAGGTTGACCCGATGCTGCAGTCCCCGGCCCTTCGGGGGGTGAATATCCGCCAGGGCCGTTGCCGCCTTGTCCAGGTCTGCGCCCAGCAGCCATGCTGCGCCCAGGGCCGATACACCGATCATCGCCCAATGACGGCCCGCTCCACCGGTGCGGAACCTGATACGGCGACCCGCCAAATCCGCTTCCACGAGGTTTCCGCCATCCTCGATCCGCCAGTCGATCATGTGGAAATCCGCGCCTGGCTTTGCGCCGAAGGAAAACACGCGGCCGATGCCGACTTCCTTCGCCATATGCTTCAGCCGCTCGAAATGGCGGTTGTCGGCCTTCAGGACGACGGCTCCGTCCGCGCCCATGCCGGCGAATATTTCGCCCTTGGCGTCGGCGATCGCCTCTTCCGACTCGAAGAATTCCAGATGCACCGATTCGACCGTGGTGATAACGGCCACATTCGGGTGCAGCAGTTTCGACAGCGGCGTCAGTTCGCCGGCGTGGTTCATGCCCAGTTCGAACACGCCATAAACGGATTCGGCGGGCATCCGCGCCATCGAGAGCGGCAGGCCCCACTGATTGTTCAGATTGCCGATGGTGGCGGTGGTCGGCGCCTGTTCCGACAGGATTTGCGCCAGCGCCTCCTTGGTGCTGGTCTTGCCGACGCTGCCGGTAATCGCCACGATGCGCGCCTTGCCCCTTTCGCGGGCCGCGCGGGCCAGCGCGTTCAGCCCTTCGTCGGTGTCGCTGACGACCAGCAACGGCATGTCACCCGCGGCCTGGCTGTCGGCCCAGTCGCGCGCGACCATCGCGGCGGCCGCGCCGCGTTTCAGCGCATTGGCGACGTAGAGATGGCCGTCGGTATTCGGGCCGCGGATGGCGATGAACAGGTCGCCGTCGGTCACGCTGTGGCTGTCGATCGACACGCCGGTGGCCGCCCAGTCCCGTGTCGACACGCCGCCGGTTGCCGTAACGGCCTCTGCCGATTGCCAGAGTGCCGTCATGCCGCACCCGCCCCGAGGCCGCGTACCGCCTCGCGCACTACATCCGAATCAAGGAAGGGAAGCACCTTGTCGCCGACGATCTGCCCCGACTCGTGGCCCTTGCCGGCCACTACCAGAATGTCGCCCGGCGCCAGTATGGCGACGCCGTACCGGATCGCCTCGGCCCGATCGCCGACTTCATGCGCTTCCGGGCAACCTTCCATCGTCTGGCGGCGGATTTCCGCCGGGTCCTCGCTGCGCGGGTTGTCGTCGGTGACGATCACATCATCCGCGAAACGCGCCGCGATACCGCCTATGACCGGCCGTTTGCCTGCATCGCGGTCGCCGCCGCAGCCGAACATCACCACCAGCCTTCCCTTCACGAAGGGGCGCAGCGCCGTCAGCACGGTGCGCAGCGCATCCGGCGTATGGGCGAAATCGACCACGACCGTAGCGCCGTTATCCAGCCGTGCGGCCACCTCCATGCGTCCTGGCACCGGC
>JBFFGY010000046.1:0-10772 GCA_041557215.1 Alphaproteobacteria bacterium | reverse complement strand
GGCCGCGTCGACTTCACCTGGGACGCCTTCGAACCGGTGGCCCTGATGACCCGTACGCCGACCATCTATGGCGCTAACGCCAATGTGCCCTACAACAATCTGAAGGAACTGCAGGCCTACGCCAAGGAGCACCCGAACGAAGTGCTGGCCGGTGGCACTCTGGGTTCGACCAGCCATTTTTCAATGCTGGAGCTGCAGAATGCGATGGGCGTCGAGTTCAAGCATATTTCCTATGACGGTACGCGCGAGCGCATGACCGCGCTGCTGGCCAACAACATCCATATCGGCGAAATCAACCTGGCTGCGGCCAAGAAGTATATCCAGACGGGCGAACTGAAGGCTCTTGCCATCACGACCGAAGAGCGCAACGCGGAAATCCCCGACATGCAGACGGCCAAGGAGCAAGGATTCGACCTGGTGATCGGCGTCGATCGCGGCATCATGCTGCCGAAGGGCGCGTCGAAGGAATTGGTCGATTACTATATCGGCATCTTCAGCAAGGTCGCGAATGACCCGGACGTACAGGCGCAGATGACCGCCAAGGGTACCTCGATGCCGTTTACGGCGGGCGACGACTACCGCGCCTATTTCGAGAAGACCTTCGAGACCTGGAAAGAGATCGCCATCAAGGTCGGCATGTACAAGGGCTGACCCAGCGATTGACGAACCGGTCCGATGCCTCTAGGTGTCGGGCCGGTTTTTCGTTTAAAGGACATAGTTGAGGAGAAGGATGGTGAGCGCCATCAATCGAGATACCGTGATCGCGGTGTTCCTGCTGTTGTTCTGCGGCGTGTTCTATGCCGCAAGCTTGAAAATTGAAGAGACCAGCTACGCGACGATCGGGGCGGAAGTGTGGCCGCATCTGATTCTGGCCGTACTATTCGTGCTGTCGAGCATCTATCTGTTCCAGTCCGTGCGGGCGACACCAATCGAGGCAACGAAGCATGAAGTCAATTTCTTCACGCGCTACCGCAATGCCATCCTCTGCTACGCCCTGTTCCTGGGCTTCCTTCTGACCCTCGACACTTTCGGCATGCTGCTGGGTGGCGTCGCTTTCGTGTTCCTGGCGCTCAGCGTGCTCGGCGAACGCACACCGAAGCAACTGGCAATCCATGCCGGTGTTGCCGTTGTCTCGGTCGGCGCCATGTGGGCGATATTCACATTCGCGCTTCGGGTCATCCTGCCCGAAGGCACAATTCTTTCCATCTGGTAGGGACCGGCCATGATAATCGAAAATGTCATCGGAGCCTTTGGCGAGGTCATCCAGATCAAGATTCTGCTGTTGATGGGGCTGGGCGTGCTGTCCGGCCTGATCGCGGGCGCCATTCCCGGCTTCACCATCACCATGGCAGTCGTTCTCACCCTGCCTTTCACCTTCGGCCTTTCGACCGTCGAAGGCCTGTCGACCATGATCGGCGTATTCGTGGGTGGCCTGTCCGGCGGCCTGATGTCCGGAATCCTGACCGGCATTCCGGGAACGCCGTCCTCCGTCGCCACGACATTCGATGGCTTCCCCATGGCCCGCAAGGGCAGGCCCGGCCTGGCCCTGGGCATCGGCGTATGGTCGTCATTTTTCGGCGGAATCATCAGTGCCCTGCTGCTGATGACGCTGGCGCCGCAACTCGCCCAGATCGGGCTTGAGTTCGGACCCTGGGACTATTTCTCGCTGGTGCTGTTCGCGCTGACCATCACCGCCAGCCTTGCCGGCGAGAACCTGACCAAAGGTTTGATCGCCGGTGCGCTGGGCTTGCTGGTCGCGACGATTGGCGAGGACGACATCAACGGCGTCGCACGTTTCAATTTCGGCACGGACGCCCTGAAACAGGGCTTTGCCTTCCTGCCTGTTCTGGTCGGCCTGTTCGCCTTCAGCCAGTTGATGAGCGATGTGCAGGACACCGCGTCTGCCCGCAAGCCGCTGATGGAAAAAGGCGCCAAGGCGGTTCGGGTGGAGCATCTGGCGGCCCTGCGCGCGATCGCGGGCAACTGGATCAACCTGATCCGCTCGTCGCTGATCGGCGTTTTCACCGGAATCCTGCCCGCGGCCGGCGGTTCGATATCAAACATCCTAGCCTACGACCAGGCGAAGAAAGCCTCCAGGAACCCTGAGCAATTTGGAACGGGCCATCCCGAAGGTATTGTTGCCTCTGAATCCGCCAACAACGCCACGGCAGGCGGCGCGCTGATCACGATGATGGCGCTGGGCATTCCCGGCGATATCGTCACCGCCGTCATGCTGGGTGCACTGCTGATCCATGATGTGGTGCCCAGCCCGTCCTTCATCGGCGACCAACCGGTGCTGGCATACAGTATCTTCCTGGCCTTTTTCCTGGCAAATTTCCTGATGCTGGGTACCCAGGCGGTGGCGCTGCGGGCCTTCCTGTTGGTCACCCGCATCCCGATGTACATGCTGGCCGGCGTGATCCTGGCCTATTGCGCCATTGGCGTGTTCTCACTGCACAATGTCACCTTCGACATCTGGACCCTGTTCTGGTTTGGCCTGCTGGGCTATATCATGCGGCAGCTCGGTTTCCCACTGGCTCCGATGATTCTGGGCGTGGTACTGGGCGATATCGCAGAAGTCAATCTGTCGCGCGCGGTTGCGATCAGCGACGACCTCACCCTGTTCCTCAGCCGACCCTGGTCGCTGTTCTTCCTTATCATCGCCGTCTTCTCGATGATCTTCCCCTGGTACCAGAAGCACCGCGGTAACAAGACCTGGACACTGGCTTTCCTTCCCGCGCTCTGCCTGTCCCTTGCGCCGCCGCTGTTCATGATGGGCGGCATTCCGCGGCCGATCCTCGGCGGAGTGCTGATCGCCGCCGGCATCTGGCTGTTGGTCAAACACCACCGCGGGGGATGGAAGCTGGAATTACCGGAAGAGCATGACGTTCAGTTGGAAGAAACCTGATCGGACAGCCTGGCCCGCCTATTTTCGGGCCAGCGGGTGCTTATCGCTGACCAGCCGGGCCAGGCGCTCGTTCAGGACGTGGGTATAGATCTGGGTGGTCGAGATATCCGAATGGCCCAGTAGCTGTTGCACGACCCGAAGATCCGCGCCATGCGCCAGCAAATGGCTGGCGAAGGCATGCCGTAAAACATGGGGGCTGACCTTCGACGGCGAAATCCCCGACAGCACGGCGAGTTCTTTGAGCATCTGGCCGAAACGCTGGCGCGTCAGATGGCCCTCCTTTCCATTTGACGGGAAAAGCCACTTGGACTCCGACCCCTTCGGCATGAATACAGGCCGGACCACCTTATAGGCGGTGATGGCTTCGCGCGCCCGCCGGGTTAGCGGCACCAGCCGCTCCTTTCCGCCCTTTCCACGCACCGTGACAAAATCTTGGTCTCGCGCCACAGCCGACAGCGGAAGGTTGACCAGTTCGGAAACCCGCATGCCCGTGGCATAGAGCATTTCCAACAACGCTCTCATGCGGAGGCCAGCCGGCGTTTCTTCACTGCGCGAGACCTCCAGCATCAACGAAACCTCATCCTCGCTCAGCACCTTCGGCAGGGCGCGACCCTGGCGCGGGCTGTCGATGGTCGCCGTGGGGTCGTCGCCACGCCGGCCCTCGGTAAAAAGAAATCTGTGGAACTGGCGGATGGCCGACAGGCGGCGCGCCGCCGTGCTGGCCGCCATGCCGGATTTCGACATCGCTTCCAACCAGCTGCGAATGTCTTCAGGTCCGGCGTCACTCGCATCGTGGCCACGCCGCGCGAGATGCTGCAGGTAGCCGTCCAGATCCCTGCGGTAGGATTCAAGCGTATTGGCCGCCGCGCCACGTTCCGCCGACAGCATTTCCAGGAAGTTTTCACTGTCGAGGGCTGATTGCGACATAGCCTTAGAGACCCGCTGCCAGCGCGGCCTCTATGGCTAGACGCCTTGCTTCGTCCTCGAGCCCCGCCATACGCAAACCTATAACGATTTCCGACAGGACGCTCGGACCGAATTCCGCGACATCACCTCCACCCAGGATAAGTATCGCCAGCATGACGGTCTCACCACGACGCCCGGCGGAGGCTGCTGTGCGGAACGCACGCAGATAGCCGAGGTCGGGCACCATCGCGCTGGTAGGTCCACTGTCGCCCAGCAGGGCGTCCCAGCGCGCTTCAGGCATGCGCTCTCCCATGGCCTCGAACAGGCTGTATGCGAAGCCCGCCTTTCGAGCCGCCTCCGCCGCGTCCGAGTCCGCCAGCGCCGACAGCCAGCGGTCATGGACATTTCCCGTGGACGACCCTTCGGCTAGCGCCACAAGCGGCCACAGCAACACAGCCACCTGCTTTTCCTCGGCCTCCTTGCCGTGCCGCTGTGCGATTGCGGCCCAGGTCAGAGCAAGATCGGACTGGTTCAGAAGGAACAGGGCACGCGCCGCATCGGCGGCGAACCATAGAAGCTCTGCACTTGGCTGCAGGGACTCAAGCAGGGAGCGATAGACCGCTATGCTGAGGCGATAGCTTCCGTCGGCTGTCGCCAGTTCCCACGCCTTCTGCATGGCAGCGGCGCGTGCTACGGGCAAATCCTGCTGCTTTGCCGCCTGATAAAGCAGAGCCCTGTTGCGGGGGGTTGGCTGGCCTTCGGCAATGCTGATCGCGTTTTTCAGTTCCTTTTCGGAGAATTCCAGCGCCGCATATTTTCCCGCAAGCTCGCCAGCGGAGAACGCACCTGCCAGAGCTACCTGTTCTGCAGCAGCCAGTTGAACGGAGTCGGAGACCAGCGGGCTTGATGCTAGCGTCCGCAACATGTTCGCAGACCGCGTTTCGAGAACGTCGGATGGCAGTTCCGTTTCCACCGCCATCGCCATGGCGATATGAATTGGCTGCGGGTCGGGAAGGCTTTTGACGCTGGGTCGTAGCCCAGCCGTGAGGGCATCCGCGAGACTGAAAAACGCGGGGTCGTCCAGATCACCGCCTTCGCGCAACAGATTCGCGGTAATGCCCGCAGCCTCCTTCTCACCAGCCAGCGCCTTGCAGAATACGGTCAGCTGTTCGCGCAAAGGTGTCTCAAGCCCGTCGCCACCCGCCGCAAACGCCTGACAGGCGCTGTCTCGGTCGTCCAGCAACAGCCGGTTTTCGATATGAACCCGCAAGAGGTCGGTGTCGGTTTCCGGAGACGGCGCGATCGCCATCATATCGGCCACTGCCCCCATCAGCCCCATTGCCGCCAGCCTGTCGATGCGCAATGCGATAAGGCTGCCACGCGTCTCCTCCTGCCCCCGCGGCGGTGCGATAGCCGATGACAATAGCAGACGCCGGCCGAGGTCGTGCAGCACGGGCGATTCATAAGAAGTCGGCAACCGCGGCAGCAAACGCAGAAGCAGGGACCGTTCGGTCCCGTACCACATTTCGACGCCGAGTCCACCCAACGAACTGTCGAGAATGCCGCCGGAATCAGGATCCGGTTCCTTCAATTCGCCAACCTCTATCCCCGAGATATCCGTCTCGGCCGGAGGTATGGCAGGCTGGGACAGACCCGGAAAAATGGGGGGTGGCGCCTCCAGCGCTTCGGGCGCGCCATCGGGAGTCAGTGGTGTCGGGCTTCCCGTTGCCGCGTCCTGGGCAACAGCAGGCAAGGCCGCAAAGGCGAGAAAAATCGCCAGCGATCGACCGCAATCAACGGGGAAAACGCGAATCATCGAGTTCCGTTTCCACCATGCCTTGGGGCGCCGGCATGTCCCACAGGCCGAGCGCGACAAAGCCACCAACAAGAAGAAGGATCAAAACAAGGACGCCGATCTGCGCATATTTGTTCATTACAACGATATTCCGAAACGAAAATCCTGTTCCAGCGACGAACCCGGACCTACCAAAGAAGTCCGGCGATCGCCCGCCGGTTGAGGGTTTACGCTAGCCTCCGACTATGGCAATCCTGCGGCAGTGTAATTATCTACAGGGAAAGCTGCAACGACCCAGGGTGGGTGTTTGCGGGAAAATCGGTCTTTATGCAGAAAACTGAAAGTATCAATTTACGGAAGCCCGTGGTTCTGGTTGGGCTCATGGGCGCCGGGAAATCGGCTGTAGGCCGCCGGCTGGCCGCTCGGCTGGACATACCCTTCATTGACGCCGATGCCGAAATCGAAAAGGCTGCGGGCTGTACCATCAGCGAGATTTTCGAGCGCGATGGCGAAGAGACCTTCCGGGACGGGGAAAGGCGCGTGATCGCGCGGTTACTCGATTCCGAGACGGTGCATGTGCTGGCCACGGGCGGTGGAGCCTTCATGGACCCTGAAACGAGGAAGCTGATAAAAGAAAAGGGAATTTCATTGTGGTTGCGGGCCGACCTGGAAGTCCTGTTTGAACGGGTCAACCGGCGGAGCCACCGGCCCTTGCTGAAAACCGCCGACCCGAAAGGCACATTGGCGGCGCTGATAGAGAAGCGCTATCCGGTCTATGCCGAGGCAGGCATTACCGTCGAAAGCGGCGATGGCCCGATCGGCGCCATGGTTGACAAGGTCCTGGCGGCGTTGCGCGAATATGTAGAACAGGGAGAAGCGGCTTGAGCAGTCACGAAACGGTGCGGGTCGAACTGGGAACGCGCAGTTATGACATCGTGGTCGGCGACGATGTACTGGCGACGGCCGGCAAGATTATGGCGCCGATATTGCGGCGCCCGCGGGTCATCGTGGTAACGGACGATAATGTCGCGCCGCTGCATCTGCATGCGCTGACCCGGTCGCTGGCCAATGCGGAGATCGCGGCGGAAGTCATTGTGCTGCCAGCCGGCGAGCAGACCAAGGATATTGCCCATTTCGAAAAGCTGATGAACGAGATACTGGGGCGCGGGATCGACCGCGACACCAGTCTCGTGGCGCTGGGCGGAGGCGTGATCGGCGACATTACAGGCTTTGCCGCGGCCAGCGCCCTTCGCGGTATCGATTTCGTTCAGATCCCGACGACATTGCTGGCCCAGGTCGATAGTTCGGTCGGGGGAAAGACAGGCATCAATTCGCCCCATGGCAAGAACCTGATCGGCGCCTTCCACCAGCCAAGGCTCGTGCTGGCGGACAGCCGGGTGCTGCGAACCCTGCCCCGCCGCGAGATGCTGGCGGGTTATGCCGAAGTGGTGAAATACGGGCTGATCAACGACGCTGCCTTCTTCGCCTGGCTGGAGGGTCATGGCTCGGATCTCGTAGAGGGCGACCCGGCGAAAATCAGGCATGCGGTGGTCGAGAGCTGCAGGGCCAAGGCGGCGATCGTCGCCCAGGACGAGACAGAGCGCGGCGCAAGGGCGCTGCTGAATTTGGGCCACACCTTCGGCCATTCGCTGGAGGCGGAAACCGGCTTTAGCCATACCCTGCTGCATGGCGAGGCGGTTGCGATCGGCATGGTAATGGCCTTCGACCTGTCGGTTCGCATGGGATTATGCCCCGCCGAGGATGCAGCGCGGGTGCGCCGGCATCTGGGTGCGGTGGGCCTTCCCACCGGCACCAATTTCACCAATTCGATGGTCTGGAGCCCGAAACGGCTGATCGACCATATGGCCAAGGACAAGAAAGTGTCCGGCGGCAAGTTGACCTTCATTTTGGCGCGCGGGATCGGCGAGGCATTCGTCACCCGCGACGTTCCGGAAGGTGAACTGGCGGCCTTCATGGAAGGAGCGGTAGCGGCATGATGCCGGAATTGCTGATTACGGCGGGGATCATCCTGGTCCTGCTGATATTGTCCGGGTTCTTTTCCGGGTCGGAGACCGCGCTAACCGCGGCATCGCGTCCGCGCATGCATTCGCTGTCGAAGCAGGGAGACCACCGCGCAACGACGGTTCTGGCCCTGCGCGACCGCAACGAGCGGCTGATCGGCGGCATCCTGCTGGGCAACAACCTGGTCAACATCATGGCCTCGGCGCTGGCCACCAGCTTGCTTATGCGAATTTTCGGCGAGGCCGGCGTGGTATATGCCACCCTCTTAATGACCTTCCTGGTGCTGGTCTTCGCCGAAGTGCTGCCGAAGACATGGGCGCTCAGCCATGCCGACAACATGTCGCTGAAGGTGGCGCCAGCGGTGCGGGTGCTGGTTTTCGTGCTGAGCCCCGTAACCCATACGATCTATCTGCTGGTCCGCGCGACACTCAAACCCTTCGGTGTCGAGCTCGGGGCCGAACTTGGCCGGGAACAGGCCGAGGAAGAGTTGCGCGGCGCCATCGACCTGCATGAGGGGGTGGAGCCGGAAACCCGCCACGAGCGGCAGATGATGCGTTCGATCCTGGATCTGGACGAGGTCGAGGTCGGCGAGATCATGACCCACCGCCGCAATGTCTCGATGATCGATTTGGGCATCAAGCCGGACGAAATCGTCGACCAGGTGCTGGCCAGCCAGTTCACCCGCATTCCCGTCTATCGCGACGACCAGGACAATGTCCTCGGCGTGCTGCACACCAAGGAACTGCTGCGCGAGTTGCGGCGCCAGGAAGGCGACGTGGCCAAGATCGATTTCGATGATCTGCCTTCGGAACCCTGGTTCATCCCCGACACTACCAGCCTGCTGGACCAGCTTCAGGCGTTCCGCGAACGGCGTGAACATTTCGCCGTGGTGGTGGACGAATACGGTTCGCTGATGGGCATCGTAACGCTGGAGGATATCCTGGAGGAGATCGTCGGCGAGATCGAGGACGAGCATGACATGCCGGTGCGCGGCGTGCGTCCGCAGCCCGACGGCAGCTATATCGTCGATGGTACGGTGACGTTGCGCGACCTGAACCGCGAATTCGATTGGGAACTGTCGGACGAGGCAGCCTCGACAATCGCGGGGCTGGTGATGCATGAATCGCGGCTTATCCCGGAGAAGGGCCAGATCTTCAGTTTTTATGGCTTCCGCTTCGAGGTGCTGCGCCGGGTGCGCAACCAGCTTACCTCCATCCGCGTCACTCCGCCCAGCGTGGTGGCGGCCCAGAGCCAAGAGGTCGAATAATAGCCGAAACCGGGCGGGCTTGGCGCCGGGCTTGACCGGCCCCACCCGCCCGCCATATTCAACTGCCTGAATAAAACCGACAGAAGGGTTAGGGACAGAATATGCCGCTTTCGCCCCCGGAACCGCGCGAGCATATCCACAGCCGCGACATCAGCCTGCGGGGATATCGCCGCGAGGACGGGATGTGGCAGATCGAGGCCCGCATGACCGACACGAAGACCTACAGCTTCCCGAACCGCGAGCGCGGTACCATCGAGGCAGGTGAGCCGATCCACGACATGTGGATCCGGCTGACCGTCGACGACGGCCTGACCATTCATGGCGCCGAGGCCTCCACCGACTACAGCCCCTTCGGGATCTGCGGCAGTGTCACACCGGATTTCAAGAAGCTGGTCGGCCTGACCATCGGACCGGGCTGGACCCGCGAGGCGCGCCAACGTATCGGCGGCGTGCATGGCTGCACCCATCTGTTCGAACTGCTGGGCCCCATGGCCACCGTGGCCTATCAGACCCGCGTGAAGAAGACCAACCAGCGAGAGCCCGGCAAAAAGCCCGGCCACCTGGACACCTGCCATGCGCTGGTAATGGACGGCCCCGTGGTGAAGGCCAACTACCCGGAGTTCTATACCGGGGATTGAGGCTGGCTCGGCGCTACGTCCGGCTTCCCGCCCTTTTTGCTTCAATATTTCGGTGGCGTTTCCTATTTGTTTGGGGTTGAACCCGCGGGTTCGTTAGGCTCTAAGGGAGCCAAACATATCCCGCTAACGCGATTTCGTCGGGGAAAGCCCCGACAGGACCTGTCATATGAAGACTCTCATTGTCTGTTCCGGCGGCCTGGACTCCGTCACCCTGGCCTACAAGGTCAAGCGCGAGCGCGAATTGAGCCGCCTCGTATCCTTCGACTACGGCCAGCGCCACAAAAAGGAACTGGATTTCGCAGCCATGGCCGCGGCCGATTTGGGAGTGCGGCACGATATCATCGATATCTCCGCCATGGCCGCCTTTCTGTACGGTTCGGCCCTGACCGACGATGTCGAGGTACCGGACGGCCATTACGCTGAAGACAATATGCGGGTAACCGTGGTGCCCAACCGCAACGCCATCATGCTGGCGATTGCTTTTGGTGTAGCGGCCGGTGAGAACGCATCCGCCGTGGCGGCGGCGGTCCATGCGGGCGACCATTTCGTCTATCCCGACTGCCGGCCCGCCTTCGTCGACGCCTTCCGCGCGATGCAGAACTGCGCGCTGGAAGGCATCTGGGAGGTGGACCTCCACACGCCCTTCGTTCAGATGAGCAAGGCCGACATCGCGCGAGAAGCCGGAAGACTGGCTGTACCGATCGAGAAGACATGGAGTTGCTACAAGGGCGGCGAGATCCATTGCGGCCGTTGCGGCACCTGCGTCGAACGCCAGGAGGCCCTGCATCTGGCCGGCGTTCCGGATCCGACCCCTTACAAGGATTCGGAGTACTGGATCGAGGCCTGCAAGGATCGGGGAGTAGTCGCTTGAGCAACGAACAGAACTATCTGGTCACGCGGCAGATCGGCATCGACGCCGGCCACCGGGTGATGACGCACGGCTCGAAATGCCGGCATCTCCATGGACACCGCTACACGATCGAGGCGACCTGCACCGCGCGCAACGCGGAGCTGCACCAGAGCGGCGAGCAGACAGACATGGTGATCGACTTTTCCTTCCTGAAGGACGAGATGATGCGCCACATCGACGAGCCCTGCGACCATGGGCTGATCGTATCGGCGACCGACAGCGAGCTGCTGGAAATGCTCTGTCCCTGGCATGGCGCCTTCGACGGCTGGGTCGCGCGCATCCGCGAAGAGGTGGCGCGCGACCGGTTCTGCGCGACGACCGACACG
>JBFFGY010000045.1:0-10860 GCA_041557215.1 Alphaproteobacteria bacterium | reverse complement strand
TCCATACTTCCGTCTTGAAATAGGGCCGGCGCGGCGCCAGCAGGCTCTTGATCCATAGCGCCACCGCCAGCAGGGCAACCAGGATGGCGCCGGCATGGAAGGCCTGCCGCAGGTCGAATGAGAAGGACAGCATCACGCAGCTGATGGCCAGCAACGCAAAGCCGCAGCCGCGCCGTATCGAGAAATCCGCGAATATGCGGATCGTCTCGACGGAAATAGTTCCGCCCGGGTCAACCATTTGTGAAGACATGAAATATTATAACGTCCGACCGGGCAATCGCGCGAATGACAGTGGCGTGATCGGATGGCAGGGAAATTGCTTGGAATGGGGTGGATTCCGAGAAAGCCGAAATGACCAACAAAGAATACAAGCAGGATCTGGAACAACGGGTTTATCTGGAGCGCATCCGGATATTCTTCGAACATGCGGCGGGCAGCCGCTTTCGAACGACGATCGCTATCGTCTTCGTTGCGCTCAGTCTCAGTTATGCCGACGTGCCGCTCGTGCAAATTGGCGTGTGGGCAAGTCTGTTCGGTTTGGTTATCGCGGGCCTTGTCTTTTTCGATTTTCGCTACCGCGACCTCATACTGAATATTGAAAGCGCGAGGAACTGGTCGGCCATACGAATCGGCCTGGGCGTTGCCACGGGGGCACTGCTTGGTTTTAGCGCCTTCTTGCTGGAGCCACAGGGGCATGTGGTTTCGGAGCTTATGATATTCATCGTGGCGATCGTTGCCGGCAGCATGACCTGTATCGGCTACCCCACCATGCCGCCCTATTACGTAGGCCTTTCCCTGGCCGCCACGGTGCCGCTGGCCCTGAGCTTCTTGCGGGCGCAGGACGATCTTCACCTTACCTTCGTTGCGATGGTGGCCATCTCGCAACTGGTTCTGTTGCGCAAGGCCCTGGACGCTTCCCGCACCGCAATCGAAGGGATCCGCATCAACGAGAGGCTTAAGATCGAGGTCGAGGCCCGTGAAGAGGCCGAACGCCAGGCAATGGTCGCGCGTGATGCCGCGCTCAGGGCCAGTTCGGCGAAATCGGACTTCCTTGCCAATATGAGCCATGAGTTGCGGACGCCGATGAATGCCGTCATCGGCTTCACCGGCGCGCTGAGAGCGGGCATCGCCGGGCCCTTGAACGACAAGCAGATGGAATATCTCGTGGACATCCAGAATTCCGGGGAACATTTGCTGAACCTGATCAACGAATTGCTGGACCTGTCGAAGATCGAGGCAGGGAAATTCGAGATAGAGCGCAAGCCGACCGATCTGGCAGCCCTGGCGCAAGACAGTTTGCGTCTGGTTCGCAGGGAGGCGGAAAAAGGACGAATTTCGATCGAAACCGAAATACCCGACGATCTTCCAATGCTTCAGGTCGACCCGCGTCTAATCGGGCAAATGCTTGTGAACCTGCTCTCGAATGCCGTGAAATTTTCACCGCCGTCTCGGAAAGTGCGAGTTGTCGCCGGTTCGGACGGGAACGGGGCCGTACTATTGTCCGTCATAGATAACGGGACCGGAATCCCGCCTGAAGACCTCCCCCGAGTCGTACTTCCGTTCGAACAGACGGAACTGGGAAAAACAAAGGAAGGAACGGGCCTTGGCCTGTCACTGGTGAAACGGATTGCCGAAATGCATGGCGGCGAATTCGTCCTGGAGAGCGTTTTGGGCGAGGGAACGTCAGCGACGGTTTCCCTGCCGGTAGAGCCCTGAGCGCGAGACGGCCCAAACCCTATACGGGCGGTGGCCCGATACTGTGCAGAACATTCGTTAATTTTCCCGACTATCCGCTGGCCAAAGGGTGGGCGGGAATGCATTCTGCGCACGGGCAGACTCGGCGCGTCGGTGCGCAGGCGCCCTGTTGCCCATAGTGCGCCTTCAACAAATGAACCCGGACAATGAATATTCCCCTCGACGTCGATTTTTGTCGCAGCCATTTCCCGGAACTCGCCGGTGACTGGATCTTTATGGAAAATGCTGGCGGTACGCTGGTGCCGCGGCAGGTGATCGACCGACTAAACCACTATGCCGGCCACTGCCAGGTGCAGCCCGGCGAGGGTTATCCAGCCTCCGACGAAGCGCAGCGGATGATCGACGAGGGGCGAGAGACCTTGGCCACGCTGATCAATGCGGCGCCGGATGAAATCGTTGTCGGCCCGTCCACGACGGCCAATGTCTACGTGCTGTCCCATGCGCTGGCCCCGCTGTTCGCGCCGGGCGATGAGATAATCGTTACCAACCAGGACCATGAGGCCAACAATGGCGCATGGCGGCGGCTGGCAGCCCATGGCGTGACGGTTCGCGAATGGAAGATGAGCGCGAATACGGACGACCTGGAACTGGAAGATCTGGAACCCCTGTTGAACGACCGGACGCGGCTGGTCTGTTTCACCCACTGCTCGAATATCGTCGGCGCGATCCATGACGTGAAAGCGATCGTGAGGCGAATCCACGAGGCGGGCGCGATGGCCTGCGTCGATGGCGTCGCCTATGTGCCGCACCGCCGGGTCGACGTCAAGGAACTCGATGTCGATTTCTACCTGTACAGTCCGTACAAGATTTTCGGCCCGCATCTGGGCGTGCTTTACGGCAAGCCGGAGGCGCTGGCGAAAACCGCAAACCAGAACCACTATTTCGTGCCGGAGGGCGATTATCAGCGCAGCCTATGTCCCGGCGGCCCGAACCACGAATTGACGGCAGCGGCCGGCGGCATCCGGGAATATATCGATGCCCTGCATGAACATCATTTTCCCGGCGCCAATGTGCCGTTTCCCGAAAAGCTGGATTCCGTATTCGATCTGCTTGCTGCGCATGAAACCAAACTGGCCAGAATTCTCGAAGATTATCTTTCCTCCAGGCCTTCGGTTCGGCTGATCGGTGGTGGCGCTGCCGGCCGGCGGGAACGGGTCGGGGTGTTCGCCTTCCTGGTTGAGGGCCGTGATTCGCGCGAAGTGGCTGGGCAGCTGCGTGCCGCCGGCATCGGGGCCTTTGCGGACGATTTCTACGCTGCGCGCTGCATCGATGCCGTCGGGGCCCGCCCGCAGAACGGCGTCGTCCGGGTTTCGCTGGTTCACTATAACACCCGGCAGGAGGTCGATTACCTCATCAAGGTGCTCGATCGGATAATCTGATTGTTGAAAAAAGTAAGAATCGGTTGAGGTGCGTTAACGACTCGTTGTGATTCCCCGCGTACCATGCGGTCAGGATTGGCAGCAGGAGCAAGGCGTCGGGGATGGCCGACCTGCAGCAAGACGCACATCAACTGGCGGAACTCGCGGTTTTCGCGCTCAACCATGCCCTTCGCAGCATAGAGGACAGCGAGGGCATGCTGGTGCCGTTCGTCATGACAGACAACGAGGCCGAGGGGCGTAGCCTGCACCGTTTCGTCGCCGATTCAATGGAGGAATCGCGGCGGCGTGCAGAGGATTGGGTTGGCGAAGCCGATCTATCGGTGTCGCGTTATGCCTTTGCCCGGGACGGGTACGTAAAGCTGGACGATGTCAAATGGGACGCTGTTTTCGTGGAGGCCGGCGATCGCGTTCTACCGCACGGAATGTTGCTGTGCCAGCGCTACCGCCCGGAAAATGGCAGCGGAAGCGCACGCCACGTAGTGGGCGAGCCGATGCTGATAGATAACCTACATCGCGGTTGTGCGACGACTGACCCCGGAATTTGCGCGGAATTGGCGCCGTGACGCCAGCGCCTCTGGACATTGCGGCCCGGACTGTGGATCATGGGCCAACCCTGCTTTCCTTTCACGGTGGGGAATTGATAAAGCGGTTCCGGACGGGCTGAATCCTCAGGGACCAAAGAATAATGGGATGCTGTCGGCAAGTATCGGCACCAAGAATAAGGTTCCAGGGAGGAATTATGGTCGGGCAGAAAATCGGGAAATTCGTTACGGCGCTTGCGGTCGCCGCCGTAGGCGCTGGCGTAGTTGGCGGTGCGCAGGCGGCGCGCAATGAGGAAATCCTGATCGGTGCAACGATGTCCATGACGGGACAGCATGACACGAACGGCAAACATAGCCGACGTGGCTACCAGTTGGCGGTCAACCTGATCAACGAAATGGGCGGCATAGAGATCGACGGCAAGAAATACGATCTCAAGATCAAATATTACGACGACGAATCCAATCCGAAGCTAGCGGCGAAATTCGCTAAGCGCCTTATATCGAAGGACCAGGTCCAGTTCATGCTCGGGCCGTACAGCACGGCAATCACCGATGCCGTGGCGGAGGTCTCTGAGAAATAACGTATGCCGATGGTCCAGGGTAACGGTGCGGCGTCGTCGCTTTTCGACAAGGATCGTGCCTATATGTTCGCCGTGTTGTCCAGCGCCGACCAGTATCTGACCGAGGCGCTCAATCTTCTGGCCGAACGGACAAAGGCCACGGGCTTCGAAACTTCCACACTCAAGGTGGCGATCGCGGTTGAAAACGACGCGTTTTCCAACGACCTGCGCCAGGGCGTGCTCAACGCGGCCGACAAATTCGATATGAAGGTCGTAATCGACGAGTTCTTGCCGCGTGATTTCAAGGATATGACCTTCATTCTGGACAAGGTGAAGGAACAGAAGCCCGACATCCTCGTCGTTTCCGGCCACGAAGGGGGCGCCGAACTGGCGATCAGGCAGATCAAGGAACAGCAGGTCGACGTGCCCATGCTGGCCATGACCCACTGTGAGGGCGCCGACATTCACGGCATGTTTGGCGTTTATGCCGATTACACGATCTGCGCGACCCAGTGGTCCAGCGACATGCCGTTCACCGGGGAATGGTTCGGCACGCCGCATGATTACAAGAAGCGTTTCGAGGCCGAGTATGGCTATGAGCCGCCCTATCAGGCCGCCGAATCCTCGGCGGCCGTGCTGGTGCTGGCGGATGCCATCCAGCGGGCGGGAAGCCTGGATCGGGAAAAGGTGCGCACGGCCATGAGCCAGACCGACATGGAAACATTCTTCGGCTGGATCCGTTTCGATGAGACCGGCAAGAACGTGGCGAAACCGATTGTCCTGCGTCAGCTTGTGAGCGGCCGTTACCTTGTCGTGGCGCCTTCCGGTTACGCGAAGCATCAGGTCGTCTATCCGCGCCCGAACTGGAGCGAGCGCTAGACAAGGCAAGATGTCTTCGACTGGCCGAGAATCGGCGGTGGCTGCGCGGTCCGATTCAGGGTTCCTGCCTCTGACCAACCTGAAAGGCGATATACCGGGCGCCGTATCGGCGACCCTGGTGTCGTTGCCGCTCAGCATGACGATCGGCGTGGTCGCCTTCATGCCGCTGGGCCGCGACTATGCGGTCCAGGGCGTGCTGTCCGGGTTGTACGGAGCCATAATCCTGGGTTTTGTAACGGCGCTGTTCGGAGGGCGCTCCATCCTCGTATCCGGACCGCGGGCGGCTTCCGCGCTGATCCTGGCTTCGCTGATCAGCCAATTGCTGCTTTCCGAGGACCTGATGTTTCCCTCGGGAGAGACCATACCCAATGTGATTTCGATCGCCTTCTTCGCCGTCCTGCTGGCCGGCGCCATACAGATGGTCTGCGGCGCGGCGCGCATGGCGAATATCGTCAAGAACATCCCTTATCCCGTGGTTGCAGGTTTCATCAACAGCTCGGCCCTGCTGATCATTCTCGGCCAGAGCTGGACCCTGCTGGACATCCGGCGCCAGGATTCGCTCCTGGAAATCTTCGAATATATGGAAGATGCCCGGCCGATCGTCATGATTCCGGCCGCCATCACCATCGCGACGATGTTATTGACGGCCCGGCGGTTCCGGATTCCGCTGGTCCCGGCGCCTCTGGCCGGGCTGGTGGCGGGAACGGCAACCTTCTACGCGATGCGCTACGTCATGAAGGGCGCCGACGTCGGCGGTACGCTGGGCGAGGTCACCAGCCGTCTGCCGGTTCCACAATATCTGGACATGTTCACCAGCCTGGATGCCGGTGGCGAGCTTGTGCTGGTCATGGTGATGGTGGTGCCGGCGGCGATATCCATGGCGGCGCTGGCTTCGCTCGATACGCTGCTGTCGGTTTCCGTTCTCGACGATCTGACTGAATCCCGTACCGATTCGAACCGCGTGATGATCGCGCATGGCCTTGGCAATATGGTATCGGCGCTGTCGGGCGGGATTATCGGGGCCGGCGGGATGATCCGCACCAAGCCTGGCTACGATGCCGGGGGGCGTACCCGGACAATGGTATATATCGTCAGCGGTATGATGCTGGCGACGGTGCTGCTGCTGGCCGACATGATCGAATATATTCCGCGAACGGTCATCTCGGCGATGGTCCTGGTTCTGGGGTTCCAGCTGTTCGACAAATGGTCCTTTTCGCTGCTCAGGCAGCTTTTCTCCCGTCAAGGGGAACGCCGGAAGGCATCGCTGGAAGACGCCTTCATCGTTCTGCTGGTTATTGCCGCAGCTCTGGCCTTCGACCTGATCGTGGCGGTGGGCGTCGGCATTGCCGTCTCCCTGATCGTTTTCGTGATGCATATGCAGCGTTCCCTGATACGCTGGGAAGGCCGCGGGCCAGCGCTACATGCCCGCAGCGTCTGGAACGAACGGCGCCAAGCGATTTTGCAGCAATGTGGCCACCGGATCGCCGTGCTGGAACTGGAAGGCGCCGTATTTTTCGGGTCGGCGGATCTGCTGGAAGGGCGCATTCGCGAATTGATGCGCGAAGGGGTGACCCATGTCTTGCTCGACATGAAGCGTATCACCTATATCGACAGCACGGGCGGGCTGGCCCTGCGGAGGATCTGCCAGCGGTTGCGCAAGGCCGGTGGCGAGTTGGCAATCAGCTACGTTGCGGTCCGGCAGCAGGGCGCAGATGGTCCGCGTCAGCTATGGTCTGCCATCGAGCGGTCAGGGGCGCTCGCGGAACTGGATCTGTGCCAATTCCATGCCGATACCGATAGCGCGCTGGCGGTGATGGAGGACCAGGTGATTGCCACCTTTACCAGCGAGGACCTGGCGGCGACCATGCGGCATCTCCGCTTGCCACCCATTCTGCGGGACCTGAAAAAGCAGGAGGTGGCTGCTTTCCGCCGGCTGGCGACGCGGCGGTTCTATAGGGCGGGCGAGAGGATATTCTCTCAGGGCGACCGGGGTGACGCGCTTTACTACATTTCGCGCGGCAGCGTGGATATCTCGATTCATCTGGATGGCGTCGGCGTCGACAAGCGCCTGCAGTCGCTGACGGAGGGCAATATATTCGGTGAAATGGCGATTCTCGACCACAAGCCCAGGGCCGCCAGCGTGACAGCGACAACCGACACGGTCTGCTACCGGCTGGACGTTGAGGCGTTCGAGAAAATCAAGAGGGATTACCCGGAAGCCGGCTTGAAGCTGCTCAATAATTTCTGCCGGATGTTCTCGGAACGGACGCGGTCCGCGAATACGATCATAAGCGAACTGGAAAAGTAACGCAGAGTTGATGCCGGCGGTTTCGGGGAGTGCTTTGCGGTTCCCGGAAACCGGATATTATGCCGGCGAACGCCATATGGTGGGCCGGGGCCCGCAACATAAATGGCGGTAGCGCAGGGACGGGGTTGCCAATTGCAAACAGAGAGGCGAACCCATGAGGCTCTATTACCATCCGGTGTCCACCACCAGCCGGCCGATTTTGCTGTTCGCGGCGGAAAGCGGTATCGATCTTGAATACCAGGTCGTCGATTTGATGACCGGCGAACATCTCGGTGAGGCATACGGGAAAATCAACCCGAACCACCTGGTTCCCGTGCTGGAGGATGGTGAATTCCGGCTGACGGAAAGCTCGGCAATCCTGAAATATCTGTCCGACAAGATCGGCTCGCCGGCTTATCCGAAGGAACTGAAAGCACGCGCTCGGGTCAACGAGGCGATGGACTGGCTGAATGCCAACCTATATCGCGATTGGGGTTACGGCTTGGTCTACCCACAGACCTTCCCGCATCACAAGCGACCGGATCATGCGGTGCAGGCTGGCACGCTGAAATGGGCTCAGGAAAAATCAAGGAACTGGCTGCGCATCCTGAACGACCACATGATCGGGCCGGACAGGTCCTGGCTGTGCGGCGATGACATAACGCTCGCCGATTATTTCGGTGCGCCGATGATCTCCATCGGCGAGGTGATTGGGTGCGATTTTGCCAAATATCCGAACGTCCAGCGTTGGATGACCGGGGTGAAGGCATTGCCGAACTGGCCAAAGGTGAACGAAGCCTTCGAGGGGTTGAAGGGGGCCTTTGCGGGACAGACGTTCGAGACCGTGTGATTAACCCCTGGAGGCCTTGCAGCGCCGACTCGATGAACTATGTCGGCTGATATGTATCGGGTCGGCGATTGGGTCAACGTGAATGACAGCATGCAGAGCGGTTATCGCTACTGCATAGCCGCGCGTGCGGGCGCGGATTTCGACCCCGGCTTCAAGCCGCGTTTCAGTCCCAGGGAAATGCTGGAACTTGGCGTATTCGAAGGCAAATATTGCAATGACTGCGCTGGCGAGTTGCCGGAGGAATGGTTTGCCAAGGCGAAGATTGCCGATCGACCGGATCCCTCGCTGAACTGTTTCGGCATCAAGAGCAGGCAACCATTGTCCGAATGGCGCCGAAAGGGCTGGATCATCGGCGAGGACCCGCGCGGCTGGTTCCAATGGTATTGCCGCTACTGGCTGGGCCGGCGAATGCCAGAAATCGACACCGTCCAGATCGGGCGCTGGCGGGCCTTCGCGCGGCACGCCGGCCAGATCCGCGCCAACTGCGAGCCGGGCGACCTGGCCTGCCGACCGCGCCAGCGCCAGGCCCTGCTGCAATGGTCGCATGATCCATTTATCTAGTCTAGCTTGATCCGATGCTGCTGCCTGTCGTAGCTTGGTTTCCGACAGACCGACAGGGAGAGGTCGTCTTGCTGCTTCAGGGGTTGGCCGGATCATACGGCGCCGTAAGAAATCGGGATTTGTTGTCATGCGCCTGCTGGCGCTGACCGCCGCGCTGCTTGTCTTACCGCTGCCGGCCATGGCGGCGGGGGGCGGGCTGCCGCCGTTGGTGCGCGATATCGGCTATAGCCTGCTTCTGGCAGGCGTTCTGGCGGTTCTGTTCACCCGTTTTCGCATTCCCAGCATTGCCGCTTTCCTGGCGGCCGGCGTCCTGGCGGGTCCGCAAGGGCTGAAGCTGGTCACGGATCCCGGCAATATAGATACGATTTCGCAGTTCGGTTTCGTTCTGCTGCTGTTCGTGATCGGTCTCGAGATCGATTTGCGGCAACTGCTGAAAAGCGGCCGCACGGTGCTGATCAGTGGATTATTGCAATATCCCTTGACGGTATTGTTCGGGTTTGGCGTCGCGCATCTCATGCTCTGGCTGGGGGGCAGTGCCGGCCTGCTGGGTAGTTCCCCGTTCGTGCCGCTATATGTGGGCATTCTGATCGCCGGCTCCTCGACATTGCTGGTGGTGCAGTTGTTCGCCGTTACCTTCAGCCTGGATACCGTGGCAGGGCGGGCCTGCCTGAGCATGCTTATTTTCCAGGATATCTGGGCTATTATTGTGATAGCCCTGCAGCCCAGCTTTGCCCACCCGGCAATCGGGCCGGTTCTGGCGTCGCTTGGGGGAATCGTGCTTCTGGCCGGGATATCGGCGTTGATTGCGCGCTATGTGACCCGGCCCGCCTTCACCTGGATTGCCAAGGCGCCGGAACTGATGCTGGTTGCCGCGCTGGCCTGGTGCTTTATCGTGCTGATGGTCGGCATGCATCTGGACCTGCCATTCGAATATCTGGCGGGTATGAATCCCCATATTTCGGTGGGCGCCGGGATGGGGGCGCTGATTGCCGGCGCCAGCCTGGCCAGTTCGCCTTTCAGTACCGAGATGGTCTCGAAGGTCGGGGTGGTGCGGGATTTCTTCATTGTCCTGTTCTTCGTTGGGCTCGGCATGACGATTCCCAAGGTCGAGTCGGTGGACATATTGATAGTCGCGGTCTTGCTGGCCGCCGCGGCGCTGACCGCGCGCCTGGTGATTTTCTTCCCTCTGAAATATTTTTCGGGGATGGACCGCCGCAACGCGATGGTCTCGTCGGTCAGGCTGGGCCAGATATCGGAATTCGCGTTGATCGTTGCCTTCCTGGGCGTGCAGCAGGGGCATATCGATAGCAACCTCAGCAGCTCCGTCATCCTGGCTTTCATAATGACGGCCCTGGCCACGCCCTTCCTGTTCCACAAGGCGCATCCAATGCATGAAGCCCTGTCGGGGGTCCTCGACCGCCTCGGCTTCAAGGCGCCGGCCAGCGGAGACGGCCAATTCGAGGACGGGGCCAGCCTTGTGTTGCTGGGCTTCCACCGGTTTGCTTCGTCGCTGCTGCACGATCTTTCCCTGATGCATCCCAGGCTGGTGAGCAGAACGCTGGTCGTCGACTTCAACGTTTCGCTGCATGAAGCCATCCGGCGGGAAGGAGCCCGTGTGCTGTACGGCAATCTTGCCAATACCGAAACGCTGCACCATGCGCATCTGGACAAGGCCAAGGTCATTGTTCTGACTATTCCCGATGAAATGCTGGTGGGCACCAACAACGCGAAACTCGTGGAAGCGGCACGGGAAATGAGTCCCGGTGCGGCCATTATCGTTTGCGCGACCCGGCTGGACGAAATCGATGACCTTTACGAAGCCGGCGCCGACTATGTTTACGTGCCCCGTCTGGAGGCCTCGCGCTCGCTGTCCAAGGCGATCGGTTTTGCGCTGAACGGCCAGATCAGGGAATTCAGGGAGGACGAGGCCGTGCGGGTATTTCCGCCCAGGTTGCGCGACGAGGTCTTCCGCTAGGACGCTCTGTCTTTATCATAGTCGTGGCGTGGGCATCATAACCTGCCAGGCTTGGGGAAAGAAAATGCCCGG